>CAISKH010000078.1 GCA_903885865.1 uncultured Mucilaginibacter sp. | reverse complement strand
GGTGCTGCGGCGCCTCACTTTTTACACGCTCAACAGGGCCTACCTGTGCGTCGCCATTATTTTTTCGACGCTGTACCCGTTGGTTAACCTGGATGGTTTTGCGCAGCGCCACCGGCAATTAACCCCGGTGCAAACAGTGATGATGAGATGGGAAGCACCTGCCCAAGCTTTGGTTAGCCCTGTTGTACAGCAAACCGATTACTGGTATTGGATAACAATTATATTTTGGGTGGGCGTCACCCTATTTGCTACACGGTTACTCACACAATTCTTTTCACTTTACAAATTGCATAAAAATTCTAAACCGGGTAAAGTACAGGAGCATGATGTGCGAATTATTAACGCGGATATCAGCCCCTTCTCGTTCTGGCAAAGCATTTATATCAATCCCAATAACCTAAAACCTAACGACTTGAAAAGCATTTTAAAGCATGAACAGGTTCATGTTAAAGAATGGCATACGCTTGATATTTTATTGGCCGAAATAAGCGTGATATTTTATTGGTTTAACCCCGGCGTGTGGTTAATAAAAAAGGCGGTGCGCGCGAATATTGAATTTATCACTGACCGTAAAATATTACAAAAAGGTATAAATAGCACAGCCTATCAATACAGCTTATTAAACGTGAGCTTTACTACAACAGCTTCAGCAAGTATAATTAATCACTTTAATTTTTCGACACTTAAAAAACGTATAAAGATGATGAACGCTAAAAGATCTTCGCCAATTTCACTCACAAGATATGTGATTGTGGCCCCTATTGCATTATTATTGTTAAGCTTTGGCTTTTCAAAAGCTGCTTATAATTCAAAAAATAAAATTCTCAAAACGCTTACAGCGGCAGTAAAGAATATTACAGAGCAAAAACTACAAACAAACAATCATAATACAACCATTTTACAGGGCAGCATGATTAAGCCTGTTAAAAAGGAAGTTTTAAATACTGGTTCTGTAGTGTCAGCCAACCAACCAGCCGTATCCGAGGAGGTAACTGGTTCAACTGATTCTATTGTAAAATATCTTGATGGTGTTAAACTGCCGAAAGAAACCCGGACACATTTTGATGCGCAGCATCGTCCTACGCCAGAAGTCTACTTACTGTCGCTTCATCTTGAGCCTCAAATTGCTAAACAAGTATTTTCAGAATATGGCACCTATAGAACAGACCTATATTTTACTAAACAGAATAAAGATTCAGAAACAGTAAAAGCACTGATAGCAAAAATTGAACAGGCCGGCGGCCCCAAAATTACTATCCCACAATATGATGCCGGATATGAAAGTCCATTCTCAATAATAGATACAGATGGTAAGATCCGTGATAATTGGTCATCAGCAAACGACCCTATAGTTATCAATTTACAACAAATTAAAAAAAACGGAATGCTGGTTGTACTGGATGACTGGTCGGTTGCGGATGGCCCGGAATATTTAAACGGGTTTCACGCCAATACCATAGCTAACGTGTCTTTTTTAAATAAAGCCAATGCTACCGAGAAATTTGGTGATGCTGGAAAAAATGGCGCTGTAATTATTGAAACTAAATTTAAGGGTACGCTTAAATTATTAACCCATCCCCCTTCATGGGCAAACAAATCTGTCAATAAAAATTAAGAGAGATCATTAAACTAATTGAAAACCATAAATCCTGAAAGTTATGCCGGCATTATTTGTTTTCCTGCTTAAAGTAAATATAGCGCTGGTGGTTTTCTGCCTCGGCTATTACCTGGTGCTGCGGCGCCTCACTTTTTACACGCTCAACAGGGCCTACCTGTGCGTCGCCATTATTTTTTCGACGCTGTACCCGCTGGTTAACCTGGATGGTTTTGCGCAGCGCCACCGGCAATTAACCCCGGTGCAAAATGTTATAATGAGTTTAAAGGCCCCGGCCGAGCGTATAGTTAACCCAATAATTCAGCAGCCCAATTATTGGTATTGGGCCGAAGCGCTGTTCTGGGCGGGCGCTGCCTTATTCGCGCTGCGGTTATTCATGCAGCTCGCGTCGTTGTATAAATTGTATAGAAATTCAAAACCGGGTAAAGTACAGGAGCATGACGTACGGATCATTAACGCCGATATCAGCCCGTTCTCGTTCTGGCAAAGCATTTATATTAACCCTGAAAATTTAAACCCAGGCGACCTGCAAAGCATTATACAGCATGAGCAGGTGCATATTACCGAATGGCATACCCTTGATATTTTGTTAGCCGAGATCAGCGTGATATTTTACTGGTTCAACCCAGGTGTATGGCTCATGAAAAAGGCGGTGCGCGAAAACATTGAGTTTATAACCGACCGTAAAATATTGCAAAAAGGCATGGACAGTAAAACCTACCAGTACAGCCTGTTAAATGTAAGCTTCACCCCGACTACATCGGCAGGGATAACCAACCATTTTAATTTTTCAACCCTTAAAAAACGCATAAAAATGATGAACGCTAAAAGATCGTCGAACGTTAACCTAACCCGTTACGCGTTCCTGGTGCCCGCTGTTTTAATATGCCTGTTCGCTTTCAGTTTATCGAAAGCGGAATTAGTGAAAAAGAGCAAAATTGCTTATAAAACAATAACTACTTCCGTGGCTAATTTAACCCCGGCAACCATGCAAAAAACGGTTGACAATATGTTTGGTAAGATATCACCGAACCCCGTTACCGCACCGGATACCCAGAAGAAAACGCTGACATTCGTTACGGTTACCACAAATTCTGAAGGCAAATCTGATACAGGTAAGAAGGCCTCTTACACTTATACAATTAAATCCGATTCCATTAAAACTTTTGTACTTAAGGAGGTCAGAAATGATGATTCTACAATTTATTCTGTCAACGGAAAAAAAGTTACGGAGGCTGAATTTAAGAAAATAACTCGAAATGATTTGGGGACTGCTTTTTTCATGAACGGCAAGAAACCGTTGTATTTAAGCTTTACAACAAAAGATGGACCCATCCGTGATGAAGCAGGTAAGGCAATAACCATAATTGGAAAAGATGGCCATATCGGAAAAGTGCAAACCATAATTATAAAAGACGGCCAGGGTATGGAGATAACTTCAGATGGCGAACTAACACATAACGGGCAAACTATAACCAGTAACGGGAAGCCGGTAACAGTGAAAGGCTTTAAGATCAACTCGCTCTCTACAAACGAAAGAAACAACGAACAAAAAACGGTTAAGGTAGAAGGGGAAGTGACCTATCCGGGAAACTACACAATTAAAAAGGATTTAAATATACCAGATATAGTTATCCGGGCCGGTGGATTAACGCAATCTGCCAATGTTGACGAAAGCCTGGTTATTGTTGACGGCAAGGAAGTATCAAAAAAAGACATGAAAAAACTATCGGTTGATGACATTAAAGGCATAACCATCAAAAACGGAAGTGATAAAGAAATGAGAGATAAATACGGCGACAAAGCAAAAAACGGCGTATTAATTATCACCACCAAAAAAGCAAAATAACAGTTAATAGTTAATTATGAGAGGGATGGGATCAACCGGCTCCGGCCGGTTTTTCCTTTCCGATAATTTAGTTCTAACATGAAAAAATTTATTCTATCTTCTTTATTATTTGGGTTGGTTTGGTTAAGCGCAAATGCGCAAAAACTTCCCAACGTACAAACAACCAGCCTACGCGCCCCGGCTAATCTGAAAATTGATGGCAAAACAACCGAAT
>CAISKH010000077.1 GCA_903885865.1 uncultured Mucilaginibacter sp. | reverse complement strand
TAATTCGATTTTTTGACCAGCGATTGGATGTTCATTATCCTGATCTTCCTTCCTTCTGTTTCCAGTATGCCCTCGTCTTTAAATTCTTTCAACAAACGTATAACGTTTTCCTGGGCTATTCCTGCCATGTTAGCAAGGTCGGCCCTTGAAATATTTAAAACGGTATCTTTTCCTTCAGTGTGAATATCTTTATATTTTTCCCTGAGTACAATTAAGGCAATAGCAAGGCGTTCGGGGGCGGTGCGTTGCGCGAATACAGAAATACTATTGGCCAGTACTGTAAATTCATGGCTCAAGGCTTTTAGCAGCCGTTGTGTAAAATGAGGTGAGCGGTGCAATATTTCAATAAAGTCTTCTTTTGGTATAAAACTTATTAGGCTGATTTCCAGGGCCGCCGCCGAGTCGGGGTAACGTTCTTCTGACAGTACTGCGTGATAACCGATCAGTTCGCCCTCATTGGCCACATAAATTATTTGTTCTTTGCCGCTCCGGTCAGTCTTGTATTTTTTAACCTTGCCGCTTTTTACAATAAATATCCCCGAAGGTACAGCGCCCTCCCTGAAAATTACCTCGCCTTTATGATATTGCTGGTCGCTCTGGTTGCCAACGAGATAGCTATATTCTTCTGTGGAAAGTACGTTAAGGATAGACTGTGTGGTAAAATTCCACCGGTCGATCGGAAAAATCCCTGATAAACTCATCATACAAAGATAGGTATTTATAAAAAGGTGATAAACATCAGTTTTCGTGCTGATTTCTTACCATAAAACCGGGGCGCTTTTGGTAATAAATTTGCAGATGATCAAAGTATACCCCTATTCAGATTTCCCTCCTGATGCTGATACGCGTCTCCGCAGGCAGTTACTGTCTCCTATAAAACAAAAAGATACAGGCACAGCCTTATTTCATAATGATGCCGCCTTTGACTGGATTTACCCGGAACACTTTCAATTAATGTCGTATAAGCAATTTACACCGCTGGCGGTTGCCCGTAAAGCTGCGGCGTTTTTGGCCGAACCCAATGCCAGGGTACTGGATATAGGCAGCGGTGTAGGCAAATTTTGTTTGACAGCCGCCCATTATTACCCGGAGACATTTTTTCATGGCATTGAGCAACGACATGAACTGGTTTATTTTGCGGAGGAGGCCAAAAGGTATACGCGGCTAAATAATGCCTGGTTTACACATGGCAACCTTACCCGCGTAAACTTTAAAGAGTTTGACCATTTTTATTTTTATAATTCATTTTATGAAAACCTTGACCCCGATAACCGTATAGACGACACTATAGAAACTTCCTTTAGCTTATACACTTATTATACGCAATACCTGTTTTCCGCGCTTAATGAGAAACCTTCGGGCACTCGCCTTGTTACCTTTCACAGTACCGAAGATGAGATACCGCCTGGTTATTGCCTCGTTGATGTTTCGTATGATACCCTATTAAAAATGTGGATTAAAAGATAGCGAGATGCACCTGTTCAGGCCAAAAATTATCGATACGCTAAAGAATTATACCAGGGCGCAATTTTATAAAGATGCCGTTGCCGGTATTATTGTGGGCATTGTGGCTTTACCTTTGGCAATAGCCTTTGCTATCGCTTCGGGCGTATCTCCCGAAAAAGGGCTTTTTACGGCCATCATTGCCGGGTTTATCATATCTGCATTAGGGGGCAGCCGCGTCCAGATCGGTGGCCCAACAGGCGCCTTTATAGTTGTGGTGTACGGAATTGTACAGCAATTTGGGGTAAACGGCTTAATAGTAGCCACATTTATGGCAGGCATATTGCTCATTGTTATGGGTATTGCCAAATTGGGGAACGTAATTAAGTTTATTCCATATCCGCTTATCGTAGGTTTTACTACAGGTATTGCCGTAATTATATTTTCATCGCAAGTAAAAGATTTTTTTGGATTAAAAATGGGAAGCGTCCCGGCTGATTTCATCAGTAAATGGGTTAGTTATGGCGACCATGTATCGTCCGTGAGTATTTACGCTGCAGGTATAGGTTTGTTTACATTGCTTGTAACCTTATTTTGGTCGAAAATCACCCATAAAGTACCCGGGTCACTAATAGCAATTGTAGTTACCACACTTGCGGTCCGGTTCTTCCATCTTCCCGTAGAAACTATTGGCAGCCGCTTTGGGGCCATAGCTTCGTCGTTACCTCGCCCTGTTATACCAGCAGTAAGTCTCGCCACCTTTCAACAGTTGATCAGGCCCGCGTTTACTATTGCGTTGCTGGGAAGTATTGAATCGCTGCTATCAGCTGTGGTGGCCGATGGCATGACTGGAGGGAACCATCGCTCAAATACCGAGTTAATAGCGCAGGGTGTTGCCAATATCTGCTCGTCTGTTTTCGGAGGCATCCCTGCAACAGGGGCCATCGCCCGTACGGCAACCAATGTAAAAAATGGGGGAAGGACGCCTGTTGCAGGCATCATTCACGCGTTTATACTGCTGATAATTATGTTGTTTGTGGGTAAATGGGCGGCACTGATACCTATGGCCGCATTAGCCGGCATATTGGTTGTTGTGGCCTGGAACATGAGCGAAGCAGAAAATTTCATAGCTATAATTAAAGGTTCAAGAAGCGACGCGGCTGTTTTACTTATGACTTTCCTGCTGACCGTTTTAGTAGACCTTACCGTCGCTATTGAAATAGGAATGATCCTGGCCGCCTTTATGTTTATGCGAAAAATGATGCAAACAAGTTCGGTACAGCAATCTGTTTTCCAGGCGGACGATTCGTCTGAGGATTCACTCCCGTTATACGAATTACCCGAAGGTGTTGACGTTTTTGAAATAAACGGCCCATTATTCTTTGGCGCGGCCTATAAATTCAGGGATACTATGAAAATAATTGAAGAGCCGGCCGCCATACTCATTATCAGGATGAAGAACGTACCGGTGATTGATGCTACAGGTATCAGGATACTGAAAGAAGTAAACGACGAAATAAAAAGAAAGGGTAGTAAACTTATCCTTTCCGAAGTAGTGAACGTACAGGTGAGGAACGAATTAAAAAAATCGCGCTTATTGTTTAAAATAGGTAAAGCAAACGTTACCCTCACATTTGAAAACGCCCTGAAAAGAACAAAAGAAATTCTTTCGCGGCAACCAGGAACCAAGAAATAAGGAACTTATCCGTTTCGTCCGCGTTATCCTCTTTGAATGAACCTGTTTATTCTGCTACCTTTAGCGGTTCGTTCATCAAAACCTTAATTATGAAAAAGATCAGCCTGCTTATTTTAACTGTAGTTTTATTGTTTACAGGTGCCGCCCACGCACAATTTAAAGGATATGCCTGGAAAATACTTAACACAAACGGCGCATTTATACCCAGGGAGGAATGTGATTTTGTTAATGTAAAGGGAAAATTTTACCTGGTGGGCGGGCGCGGGTTAAAAAATGTAAATGAGTTTGACCCGGCAACATCTGCGTGGACGAGTGCTGCAAAGCCGCCGATTGAACTGAACCATTTTCAAGCCATTGTATATAAAGATGAAATTTACATTTGCGGCGCCATGACAGGCGGTTTTCCGCATGAAAAACCAGTGGCGAACATTTATATCTATAACCCCGCAGCCGATAGCTGGCGAATAGGAGCAGAGATCCCTAAAGAGCGGCAGCGCGGTTCGGGCGGCGTGGTGGTTTATAAAAATAAATTTTATCTGGTTTGCGGTATACTGGACGGGCACTGGACAGGAAACGTTTCCTGGTTTGATGAATACGATCCGAAAACCGGTCAATGGAAACAATTGCCCGACGCGCCAATGGCGCGCGACCATTTCAGGGCAGCGGTTGTTGGTAATAAGTTATATTGCATAGCAGGTGTACAATCAAACGCGATGGAAAAAAAGCTGCTGAATAATACCATTGCCCAGGTTGATGTTTATGATTTTAAAACCGGCCAATGGACTACAACCAATGCTAAACTGCCTACGCTACGTGCGGGAAATGCCCTGGTAGTTGTAAAAAACGAAATACTTGTTATTGCCGGGGAAAGCACAGCGCAAAAAATATCACATAATGAAGTGGAAGCCTATAATGTTAAAACCGGCGAATTTACAAAGCTGCCCCCGCTTGTTGCAGGCAGGCATGCTACGGGGGCCATTTATTTTGATAAAAAGATATATACCACCGCAGGTGTAGGCAACAGTGGCGGCTCACCGTTGTTAAACTCAATCGAGTGTTTTAGTGACAAGTAAATTTATGTTGTAGCAAAGGCTTGCTAAAATGCCCTGCTTATACACTTATAATTCAATTTACCGACGGAAACAACTATCAAATTGAAAAAAAGCTCTCATTTTGAGAATATTAAAAAAGGGGTCAAAATTGTAAAAACACCCATCTTAAGCGTTGAAGCACGTTTTTGCCTGCACATTTGTTTTCGGCATTCTTTTTGGTAATAGCGACGCGGATCAAAAAAATAATGATATGTGGCTTATCATAATAGAGGTTGTATTATTATTAGCTGTAATTATAATACCTTTACAAGGCCCAAAACCTCCGAAAAAGAAAAGTTCAAAACCCAGCGTAGTTGAAGAGACTAAAAAGTCAAACTACGCGGTTAATGAGGATGGCTCGCTTGAGAAAATTCACCGCGCCAGTTTATCCGACCATGAATAATTGCCGGAAAATATCGGGGCGGGGTGCTTGTTCCATTAATAAAATACACCTTACAAAATACTGAGTGTCTTTTATTTGCCAATAAATTTCTGTAATACTATTCAGTTTATAAGTATAGTATCAATTTAGATGGTGGCTTAAGGGCAAAAAGTACCTCAAATGTCATTTATAGGGCTTAAACAAGGCATTGGATTAAAGTGTATATTTTCGGCACTCTTTTTGGATAAACATCTATATAAATTTAAAAATTACTAAGATGTTATTCATTACTATAAAGGCTGTGTTATTATTAGGAGGAATTATAATACCGTTAGGCGCCCCTAAAACCCAGGCAACTGACGATTCGAAAATCAAAACAATCATAAAATTCAGGATAGATACCGATACTACAAATGCGAGATATGCCATTAATGAAAACGGAAATCTTGAAAGAATTAACCGCACCAGTTTATCCGATCATTAAGAAATTACCACTGAGTATTAACTAAAATAAAAGCCTGCACAATTTTAAAAGTTTATAAAGGGTGACGACCATTTTTTATTGGTATACACATCTTTCCCACTCAGGGTGGCTAAAAATGCCGCGATAGCATTTTTTTGTGTTTGGTTTAACCTTAAATTCTGAGGCTGCCCGCCCGGCAAAAGTTTAGGGTCAAGGTTAGTGTTGGCGGCGCTTACGGTTATCAGGTTATAATGGTTAATTACAGCCTGCAGGTTAGTTAAACTGCCGTCATGCATATAAAGCCCGTTTACTTTGCCGTTTGGATCAAGCAGGTTCCTGAGAGATGGCGGATTGGTACTAATTAAGTCAGTTAACAACGGATTACCGGCAACGCCAATAATACCATTGTTTTTCGATGTTGGGTTAATGTCAAATTCGGGCGAGCGATGGCAGGCCTGGCATCCTGCCCCGTTAACAAGTGCGGCCCCCGGAGGCGACGGCGGAGCTATAAAGAGTTGTTTACCCAAATTTTCCTGCGTAGTAAAATTGGGGAAACTGGCATTTATATTATTTACTGAGGCCATGCCGGTATCATATTTCGAATCGAATGATTGTATGCTCCTGATAAATTGGGCCAGCGCGTTTTGTAAACGGGTTTGGGTGATGGTGGCATCGCCATATACAAATGTAAACAGCTCTTTATAATAGCCAATGGCCTGTATTTTAGCTATCATGGCGTTAATATCCGGGTCGCCGTTTAGGCCACTATAGCCCATCTCGTTATGGTTCTGTATAGGCTGAGTAGTTTGATCTTCGAGCGTAGCGGCACGTTTGTCCCAAAAAAACCTTACCTCCTGCGCGAAGCGGGCATTTACCAGCCGCATGGCATGGCGAGTGGTAAGCCCGTTTACCCCATGGCTTTGTATTAAGCTGTCGCCAAAGGCCATAGATTGCTTATGACAACTGGCGCAGGCAATGGTATTGCTTACCGACAAATTCTTATCATAAAACAAAACCCTGCCTAATGTGGCACCGGCATTGGTTATCGGATCGGCGCCCGAATTATCCCTGGTGATATAGTTGGGGATGGGTTGGGCAGCATAATTTTCAAGGCTGTTTAAATCGATATTGCTCCCAAAAGCAGCCTGAACAGCCGGATAATTTTTTGTATTTACTGTAGTAGTAGTTACTGTTTTTTTGCAGCTGACAGTAATGCAAAGCATAAAAACAGTTATTATAAATGCTAAAAGCAACGTTAATGAACGTAGAGGAGCAGGCAAAAATACTGTATCAAATACAGGCATTTTTAAAGGGTTTTTCCCGGTCATGATACTTAGGTTTTAAATAGTACACTAAAGGTTAGGATACTTTATACTTTAAAACAGGTTGTATCGGTAAATACATTTTTTGTATCGACGAATAATACAATATGCTTTGATTATCAATTAATGGAAGGTATAGCACTTATTAAAAAATACAGGTTACCTGGGCGGCCCTATGGGTTGAGTAAAAAAGTCTGATAAACAAGATAGAGGCAATGATAGGTTCGGAATATTCTTATTTGCCAGCATCAAGGCCCAACAGTTTTGCAGGGTTTTTTCGTGCCATAAGGTCTATCTCACGCTCGCTTAATCCGTTGGCTTTAAGCGCGGCTATAAACGCCCGCAATCCATCGGGATGCAGCGGATTGCCTTTTTGGCCGAGGTCTGAATCAATTATGAAATGTTCGGCGCCCACAGTCTTAACAGCCCGCGCGCAGGCAGCTACCGATGTTGGGCCGTTAACCGGCGCTCCGGCCAGCCCGCCGGGTTGAAAACAGCACTCCATAATGGCGCCCATAGCGGCCATTTGTTTCATTTGATCAATATTTGCGTTTTGTAAAAGGACATGGGTTACCACAATATTTTTTACGCCGGCTTGTTTTGCTGACGCTATCAGGAT
>CAISKH010000076.1 GCA_903885865.1 uncultured Mucilaginibacter sp. | reverse complement strand
TTCAAATTCCGTATTATTATAAGCCCAATAAAGCACGTTATGCCATGTATAAATTAATTATTACTGTCTTCATATTTGCAGGGCAAATACTCCATGCACAACAAGTTGTTAAAGACACAGGCATTATAAAACTGCTCAACGGCTACGTAGATATGCACTGCCACCCCCGTGGCGACCTGGCCTATGGCACCCAGCTTTTTTACGGCGCTCCTTATGGCGATATTTCGGTGGCCTTAGGTAATTGCAAAGAAGACCACAGTAAAAATATACTACGCGCGCAACTGGCTAAACAGACCGAACAGCAAAATAACCCCTTTTGGAAAGACGGAAAAGAAGGTTACCCCGATTTTAAAACCTGGCCCAGTTGGTGCTCCATTCTGCATCAGCAAATGTGGGTGGAGTGGATTGAACGCGCTCATAAGCTGGGTAGTCTTAATATTATGGTGGCGCTGGCCGTAAGCAACCACTGCATAGCCTCGGCCGCTAAATGTATAGGGCCCGATGATGATGAACAGGTAATGCTTAACTGCATACAAGGCATTAAAGATTTGGTGGCGCACAGCGATTTTATGGAAATAGCTTTGACTCCTCAGGATGTGCGCCGTATTGTAGAGCAGGGAAAGCTGGCAGTTATTCTGGGTACCGAGATGGATAACATGGGCAACTTTTACAGCCCTGCCGATCACTACCCCGGCAGCTTTAGTGCTACACCCACCAATGAACAAATACAGGCCGAGTTAGATAAGCTTTGGAACCTCGGCATCAGGTATGTTTTCCCGGTGCATTTAATGAATACGGTTTACGGGGGCACTGCTTTTGCGGTGGCTACTTTAAATGTGGCCAACAAATTTACCACCGGTGCCGAGTTTGTGCCCGAGCAGGTAAATACCAAAGAGAGCGGCATTGCCTTTCACTTGCAAAACCCTGCAGTGGGGCTTAATCCCGTGGCTAAATTGTTTATGCCTTTTTTGTTGCCTAAAAACATTAACCCCGGCCAAAAGGGTAATTATACTTACTGGGACACCTTGCCCGGTTTTGGTCACCGAAACTCATTGGGACTTACCGACAGGGGCCGTTTTGCTTTAAGCTATATGATGCGGAAAGGCTTTTTAATTGATATAGACCACATGAGCGATAAAATGGCAGATGAGGTTTTAGATATGGCCGTAGCACATAACTACCCTGTAAACAGCGGGCATAATGGTTTACGCGGAGCGGCGGGTAATGAAAACGGCCGCACCTTAAAGCAATATGCGCAACTTAAACAAGTAGGAGGCATGGCAGCCCTTGGCCATGGCGCCAACGCTACCGATTTTGTAAAGAACTATAGGCAGGTAGCTTCGGTAATGGGCTATAATAATGTGGCTATTGGTACCGATGTAGGTGGTTTTTCAGCCCTGCCGCAACGCGATACCGCTGTAAAACTGGTTTATGATAATGCATTTATCCGCTGTAAAACAGGTAACCGCAGTTGGGATATCAATACTGATGGCGTAGCCCATTACGGCTTGTGGCCCGACTACATCCGCAGCTGGCAACTAGCCGGCATGACCGCCCAGGAGCAACACACCTTTATGAGCTCAGCCGAACAGTTTACTGAGATGTGGGAGAAATGCGAGTTAAGGAAGTTGAAGGTTGGCAACTAAATGACTGTCGTTTGCTATGTAAATCAACCAAATGTTCGGATTGTTTATATTTACAAAAATTGAAAACGGGGGCAGCGGCACCAAATAATCTGCTATATTTGCGCTCCGGTAAACAAAAACATGGAAATACTCATCCGCTCCGCACGAATAGTAGACAC
>CAISKH010000075.1 GCA_903885865.1 uncultured Mucilaginibacter sp. | reverse complement strand
CGCAAAAAATATTGCGCTATGATCATGTTCTCATTAAAAAAGTACGACAAAAGGATGATGCCACCCAATACCAGTACTAAAATTCCCCAGCCCCAAAAACCAAAGACACAAAGCGCCACTGCGACCCCGAAAAAAACACAAGCTACAATTAGCCTAATTATATTTGACATAATTTGTTGATCATTAAAATAGAGTGCAAATATCCGTTTATTTGTAGTCTTAATCAACTTCTGCAAAAATATTTATGGCAATTGAATTAGAAAAATCGTGGCTGGAGGTTTTACGTGACGAATTTGAAAAAGGTTATATGCTCAGGCTAAAGCAATTTCTAATGGAAGAAAAACAGGCAGGCAAAATAATCTATCCAAAAGGCGGCGATATTTTTAACGCTTTTGCAAAAACACCGTTCACTGATGTTAAGGTGGTTATATTGGGGCAGGACCCTTACCATGGCCCGGGCCAGGCTCATGGGTTATCATTTTCGGTACAGAAAGGCGTGGCTGCGCCCCCGTCACTACAAAATATATATAAGGAATTAGCCACCGATATTCCCGGTTTTATTATACCCCAAACCGGCGACCTTACCCACTGGGCAGAGCAAGGCGTGCTTTTATTAAATGCTACTTTAACCGTACAGGCGGCAAATGCAGGCTCACATCAAAAAAAAGGTTGGGAAACTTTTACCGACACCGTAATTAAAACCATATCCGATAAAAAGAAGGGAGTTGTATTTATACTTTGGGGAAACTACGCGCAGTCAAAAAGCGCCTTGATAGATGAAAGCAAACACCTAATCATCAAATCAACCCATCCCTCACCATTGGCGGTCAGTCGTGGAGGTTTTTTTGGTTCCAGGCCATTTTCCAGAACAAATGCCTATCTCGAAAAAGAGGATGAGACGCCGATTGATTGGCAGATACATTAATTTGAGAATTTGAAAATGTGGCAATTTGAAAATTGATCACATTTTCAAATCTTCAAATTATCAAATTGCTCAATATTCTAAAGGCACAATAGGTTCCTTCTTACTGGTCGACATGATCATCATGGTTTGGAAAGTTTTAACCACGCTTATACGACTTATCTTTTCCATTATCAATTGTTCGTAGGTTTTAATATCGCGCACGTATACTTTCAGCAGGAAATCGCACTGCCCGGTTACATGGTGGCACTCGGTAACTTCTTTTATATTTAGTATCTCGTCAATAAATGTCTGGATGGTGTTTTTCTGATGAAAATCGAGCGATATCTGTATAAATGTTTTAATACCGAGCCCTAATTTTTCTTCATCAACCAGGGCGTGGTAACTCTTTATATATTCGGCGTTTTCCAGTTTGCGCACACGTTCTAAAGTAGGTGCAGGGGAAAGACCTATCTCTGTAGATAGTTGAAGATTTGTTATCCTTCCGTTATCCTGTAATATTCTCAGTATTTGCAGGTCTGTCCTGTCTAATTCTGCTGCCATAGTTTATTGAACTAAATATCCAAAACTACAAAATAATATTTTTCAATATCAAATTTTATAGAATTTAATTTTATTGATAATTTTTTAGACAAGTCTAAATTTATTATTAGATTTGCTTAAATGAATACATTAGCCGAAGAGAACTATTTAAAATCTATCTATCACCTCTCATTAAATGATAGTAATGTTAGCACCAACCAAATCGCGGCGGCATTAAACACTAAAGCCGCTTCGGTAACCGACATGCTAAAAAAACTGGCCGATAAAGAACTGATAAATTATGAAAAATACCAGGGGGTAACCTTAACCTCATCGGGCGAAAAAATAGCCCTGCATATTATTCGCAAGCATAGGTTATGGGAATATTTTTTGGTAGAAAAGCTGCATTTTAAATGGGACGAGGTACATGATATGGCCGAAGAAATGGAACATATATCATCAGTTGAACTGATAGACCGTTTGGATAAGTTTATGGATTACCCAAAGCACGACCCGCATGGCGACCCCATCCCTGACCGCGACGGAAATTTCAAAAAGCACGAACTACAACCAATTACCGCACTCCGGGTTAATGAAACCGGTATCATATCTGGTGTGCGCGATCATTCGACAGCGTTTTTACAATATCTCGAAAAACAACAACTCACCATCGGCAAAAAAATAAAAGTTACAGAGATTATTGAATACGATCATTCTATGATATTAGAAGTTGAGCAAACAAAAATACATATCAGCCGCGAGGCGGCTAAAAACTTATTGATCGTTATATGAGCAATAACAAAGATAATACGCATGCACCGTCATTAAGCAATGTACACAGCTCTATTAATACAGAAAATAAAATAGGCTGGCGCAGGGTTATGGCCTTTATAGGCCCCGCATACCTGGTAAGCGTTGGCTATATGGATCCGGGCAATTGGGCAACAGATATTGCGGGGGGTAGTGCCTTTGGGTACAAACTGATATGGGTATTGTTTGCATCCAACCTGATAGCGCTGTTGCTCCAGTCGTTAAGTGCCCGGCTGGGCATTGTTCGCGGCCTCGACCTTGCCCAGGCTTCAAAAAATGCTTACCCTAAATTTGTGAACCTTTGCCTGTACATACTGGCGCAAATAGCCATCATTGCCTGCGACCTTGCCGAAGTAATAGGGATGGGTATAGGTCTGCAATTATTGTTCCACCTGCCGCTCATCTGGGGGGTATCGCTTACGCTTACCGATACCGTATTAATGCTGTTTTTAATGAACAGGGGGATGCGAAAACTGGAGGTATTTATCATGTCGATGATATTTATCATGGGCATGTCTTTTCTGATAGAAATGTTTATCGTCAGGCCCGATGTTTTAGAAATAGCTAGGGGCTTCATCCCCAATAATTTATTCAAAGGAGATTTGATAAGCCGAAATATGCTGTACATATCCATCGGTATAATCGGGGCCACGGTAATGCCGCATAACCTGTATCTGCACTCCTCCCTCGTGCAAACCCGGAAGATAGACCGTACCGATACCGGCTTAAAGTCGGCCATAAAGTTTAACCTGTTTGATACGGTTATCGCGCTTAACCTGGCCTTCGTAGTAAACGCTGCCATATTAATATTGGCGGCCGGGGCTTTTTTTAAGAACGGGTATTTCAGGGTAGCGGAAATTCAGGATGCTTATAAACTGCTGGCGCATATTTTTGGCTCACTTGCCCCAACCCTATTTGCAGTAGCTTTAATAGCTTCGGGGCAAAGTTCAACCATTACGGGTACGCTCGCCGGGCAAATTATTATGGAGGGCCATATCAACCTGCGCGTTGAACCCTGGCTGCGCAGGCTATTAACGCGGCTGCTGGCCATTGTTCCTGCTATATTTACCATTATTTATTTTGGAGAGTCGGGCCTGGGGAGCCTCATTATTTTAAGCCAGGTAGTATTAAGTATGCAATTGGGCTTTGCGGTGATCCCGCTTATCCATTTTACTTCGAACCGCAAACGAATGGG
>CAISKH010000074.1 GCA_903885865.1 uncultured Mucilaginibacter sp. | reverse complement strand
GTATAAGTGCCAATAACATAAATATTATTTTGGGCGTCAACTTTCATCATGGTTGATGTACTACTGCCATTCGGCCCCCCCATATCGGCCAGCCATTTTGGTGCAGACGGCGCTAATTGACAAATGCCTGCCAGGGGCAACGCCATTAAACATATAGCTAAAAGAAATATATTTTTTTTAAAGGAAAGCATTTTATATAAATACGCTTCACAAGTTAAAAAGGTTTATTGGATAAATTTATATAACTTTTTTATGGTAGCATTTACCTTATCATTAATATCTTCAGATATTTTCAAATAATAGGTTAGCAAACCGTATACAGCCGTGGTAATTCCACTACGTACTACAATATCTAATAACAGGGGCATTCTCCATAAATATTGTCCGGCCAGCCAGCTTACCAAAGTAATACCGATCACTAATAAATGTTTATAGGTAAACGGCTGCATTTTAAACCTGTATTTTATATAAAGCCACGTGGCAAGATTTAAGCCCGTGATGGTGAGCAAATAGGAAACAGCCGCACCCATACCCTGGTATTTGGGTATCAGTACATAATTTAAGCCTATGCAAAATATACTTGCCGCTATAACAAACGCGGTAATGAGCCGGTATTTATGCGAGGTTGAAATAATATAGGTATTTAGGCCGCCGGTAATATCAACCAAAAAGCCAAGTCCGATTACCATGAACAGGCTGAAATATTTTGGATCAGTAAATTCTTTATTGCGGGCTATAGCATACAAATTTTCGCGGTTCACAATAATGCCGATAAACAACAGGCCGCCAATAACCATTTGAATGATGGATGTTTTATAATAAACCTCAATAATATTTTCGCGGTTGTTTGATTTCCATGAATCAGCAACAATAGCATAGGTGGTGCGGCTGAGTGCCTGTGCCGGAACACTGATTACCAGCGCTATATTAAAGTACCAGCTATAAACACCCTGAACCGCGTCGCCGACCATTGAGCTCAGCATAAGCGTATCAACCTTTTGCAACAGCACATATATAGCGCTCGATATTAGGGTAAAAAAACCAAAGTTTATTACCTCACGTTTCTTTATAGCTTTAAAGCGATAATCGGTTAAGCGGTACGAGAATTTACCGCTAACCAATATGCTTATCAATAGCAATAACGAGATAATACCGTTACTGCCGATATATAGCACTATAAAATCTTCAAAATTTATCCATTTTGCAGCTATCATTAACAGCAAAACAGTTGTTAGCAGTCTTAACAATATATTCTGCAGAAAATTGGAATAGATGGTTTGGTATACAATGCGCCCCGTCATTTCAAGGTAGTTGAACGATAGCACAAAGAACGAAAGCGGTATAAGGTAATAATAGTAATGCGCGAACAAAGGCGATTTTTGTGAATAAGCCGACAGTATTTGCGGTTTAAATACGATGTATAATAACGTGGCCGCTATAAAACCGCCTAACGCTAACCCTGCTGACCAATGTATAAAACCATTATGTCTTTTATCATCCGTACGATAATGTGGAAAATACTTGGCTAAAATGCTGGGTACACCCATTGAAGCAACCAGCGAATAAAGCACCGATATGCTTATAATTAAATTATAGAAACCATATTCGCCCGGGTTAACAAAGAAAGGGAACAGCAGCACGGTATTTATATACGCTATTACCATACCTGTGTATGATACCGCAGTATTTTTGTAAGCCTGTGCTTTTACTATTCCCATGCTGTAAGCTAATATTTTATACCTATGCGCCCGGTATAGTCTATCCGGTTAAGCAGTAAAGGTAATTTTTCAGTGGCTATATATTCATCTACCGCTTTGCGCGCCCCTTCCCAGTGGCCATAATCATCAATAATAATAACGCCGCCCGGTACTAATAAAGGGTAAAGGTGTTTTAACTCATGCGCGGTAGACTCATACCAATCTGTATCCAGCCTTAACAGCGCTATTTTTTTCGGGATGTTTTGTGGGATGGTGTCTTCCACCTTGCCTTTAACATAATGCACTTTAGCCTCCGGATATTGAAGGCTGCGCACATTTTTCTGTACTTCTTCCAAAGCCGAATAGCACCAAACCGAAGTGGCATCTTCGCGGTCGCTGGTGTTTAACAGTTCATCCGCGGCCGTACCGGTAAATACCTTATCATATTCCGTTGGTTCCGACATTCCCTCGTAGGTATCATATAAATATATTTCCCTGCTTTTGTCGCCTGCTTTTACCAGGGTATCAATAGCCGCCATGGTACTTCCGCCGCGCCATACGCCGCATTCCACAAAGTCGCCTTCAATATTATTTTTAACAAGGTAATTTACCGCGTTACATAAAGAAGCGATGCGCTCGGGCGTGGTCATGGTATATGATTTTACCTTTACGTAAGTATCAACGGTTTCCTTATCAAAATCAGCAGGCAGCCCGTTTACAACTAACCGGTCATCTGGCTTAACAATGTCATAACCAAATTTTTGAAGTATAGTGCGTATAATTTTTCTAAGCATGTTTGTTTTCTTTTATGGCCTGCTTTAGCAGTGTTGTTATTGTATTTATTCTGTCCCTTATATCATAATTTCTCCGAATGTGGGCGGCTTCCTTAATACCAAGCGATGAGGCAAGTTCGACGTCTTCGGCGATTTTTATCATGAAGTGAGCCATGCCTTCTATATCATATTCAGCCACTAAATATCCGGTCTCTCCGTTAATTACGGCTTCTTTTATTCCGGAGTGTTGCGTACTCACAATTGCAAGCCCCGATGAGCCTGCTTCTAATATAGTTACCGGCGTACCTTCCTTATCGCCATTTGCAGCAGTAACCGAATGCTGAACAAAACAACGCGTTTTTGCAAATAGCTGCTTAATTTGTTTCGTATTTAAAACCCCCAATAAAGTAATATTTTTTTCCAAATTTAAGTCACTGATCAAAGCTTTTGTTTCTTCAAACAACGGGCCCTGCCCTACCATTTGCAATTTAGCATCAGGGAATTTATCTGCCACTAATTTAAAAGCTCTTACAACAGACATAGGCGATTTTTTTTCGACAAACCGACCTATAAACAAAAAATCTTTTCCTGAATTTAAAATATTCAATTGTGGAAAAGCAAGCGTATCAACCCCACACGATGCATTAACTATTTTATCCGCAGGCGCACCCAAGTCTTTCAAACGTTCAACCATTTCTGCTGATACGGATATTAAATAGCTGGCATATTTAAAAGCTTTTTGATATAGGTTATAATAAGTTGCAACAGTTTCTTTATGATACGCGTCAGCACCGTGAAAATGAATAACCAGCGGAACGTTCGCCAATTGGCAAGCTTCGGTTACCATCGCGCCAACCATGCCGTATTCAACAAATACCACATCTATTTTTTG
>CAISKH010000073.1 GCA_903885865.1 uncultured Mucilaginibacter sp. | reverse complement strand
TCGAGGGTCCCTTCGGCCATTAACCTGAATATTTCGGTATCGCCAAAAAATATCAGTTTAACAAGGCCGATAGTAAAGGCGATCAGGAAAAAAAATATCCAGATATAATTTAATGCCATATATTTTGATGTGCAGATATGCAGATGTGAAAATATGCAAATGATTTTGATTGATGAACATTTTGTTTGATGATTTAATTATCTTCAATCTGAATTTGATATTTTTAAAAGTGAAAGATACTGTACAACAATTGGCCACCGCTGTAGACGATTTGCTAACCAGCGACCTGCAAGCCATAAACTGGGATCATAAACCGGCGGTGGATAAATGGTCGAAAAAGGAGATCATGGGGCATTTAATTGACAGTGCTCAAATTAACCTGCAACGGTTTGTGCGATGTACTTATGAAGAAAATTTTAAATTGGTATATGAGCAGGTGGAGTGGGTTGAATCACAACATTACCAGGATGCCGAAATAACCGAAATATTGCTGTTATGGAAACTGCTGAACTGGCAAATCATCAGGGTGTTAAAAAATTATCCGCCCAACAGGCTAAACGCGCAATGTGATAACGATAAAAATGAAATAAAATTACACACCGTTGAATGGCTGGCGCAGGATTATGTTGATCATTTAAAGCATCATTTAGGGCAAGTATATTAGCGTATGGATTTAATAAAATCTGCAGGCTATTCGGGTACTCCATTAGCTAAAAAATTAGGTATTAAATCGGGGTTCAGTATAAAACTGGTAAACGCGCCGCCGTATTATCTTGAATTATTTACCGATTTTCCTATTGATGTACGGTTTGAAGACAGTGGAAATGTACAAAAGAATTTCATTCATTTTTTTACCAAGAGTGAGGATGAGCTTTTAAGCCTGCTGTCTTTGTTAAAAAAACAGATTGAACCTGATGGTATGATCTGGGTATCATGGCCAAAAAAATCATCAAAAGTAATAACGGATGTAACGGAAGATACGATCAGGAACTACGCGATCGGCATAGGGTTGGTTGATATAAAAGTTTGCGCCGTTGACGAGATATGGTCAGGGTTGAAATTAGTAATACCTGTTAAGGATAGGAGATGAAGGTATTAAATAATCTTTCGGACTTACTGACTTTACCGCCTTTCGGACTCACCTAATCATACGCCGTAACACTCTTATCGGGCACTATTTGCATAATATAGTCCTTTTTCATTGGGTCATAAGGTACGGCTTCATTTACGGTAATGTAAATATTGCAAAAATCCTTAATGGCATAGGTTTGCACATCGCCAATAGTTCCTTCTGCATGTATGTATTGCGAAATGGAATTATTGATCAGGTCATATTGCTCCATGGCGTTAGTCTCCAGTTCCATAAACAATTTCTTTCCGTCTGATCGTAAACTAACCGTTATGTGGGTACCCCCTTTTATAGGCAGTGTATATTCCCTGTTTTTTGTTTTGGTGTTTTTAACCGCGAGGATATAGCCCTTGGCCACTAAAAAGGTGTCGGCTTTTTGAAGGTTATTGTGCAGAAGATATTTGATGTCTTCGTACGATATCAGATGTTTTTGCCCAAAAACCAGAGAAGCAGTGCAAGTGAACAGGATAACAAATAATAGTTTTTTCATGTCCGCATTTTACAGTCAGATGTTTTTAAAATTACAGAAATGTTGCCTTACCGCAAAATTTACTTCTTCAAAAGTGCTAACTTAGCGGCCTTGTTATATTATTATTATGCCTATAATACAACTTTCGCGCGTACATGGCGATTTTGGCTTTGACGCAAGCGATGAAAACGGACACACCGTTAAAATGGATAGCAGCCCCGAAAGCGGTGGTCAGAATTATGGCGTGCGCCCTATGCAAATGCTGTTAATGGGTTTGGGTGGATGCTCGGCCATTGATGTGATCGCCATTTTGAAGAAACAACGGCAGGAAGTTAAAGATTATAAAATGGTGATCAACGGTGCCCGTGAAGCAGGAAAAGAGCCCTCTTTGTGGAAAGATATTACCATTGAATTTCACTTATACGGCGATGTTGACCGCGATAAAGCAGTTAAAGCCGTCGACTTGTCGATTAATAAATATTGTTCAGTTTCTGCAACATTAGAAAAAGCGGGTGCCGAAATTAAAACGCAGGTGTTTGTGCACCCTGCAATATAAATTAAAATACCTTACCATGTCATCTAAATTAGACCCCATAACCCAGGCTATACGCATCCAAACGGAAAGAACCGCGCAGCACGAGCATTCTACACCTTTATATTTAACCAGCAGTTTTGTGTTTGATGAGGCGGAGGCCATGCGCGCCGCTTTTGCTGATGAATCGGACGATAATATTTACAGCCGTTTCAGCAACCCCAATGTAGATGAGTTTGTAGATAAGATGTGTGCCCTTGAAGGGGCCGAAGATGGTTTTGCAACATCGACGGGGATGAGTGCTATATTCGGAGCCTTTTTCGCGTTGCTTAAGCAGGGCGACCATATAATAAGCTGCAGTTCTGTTTTTGGAAGTACTTACACGTTGGTTACCAAATACCTGCCCCGGTACGGTATTACCTGTACATTAGTACCTGCCGGCGACGAAGCGTCGTGGGAGGCGGCCGTGCAGTCCAACACAAGAATGATATACCTGGAAACACCCACCAACCCGCAATTAGAGGTGCTTGATTTGGAGTGGACCAATAAATTTGCTAAAAAACATAAGCTTATTTTAAACGTAGATAACTGCTTTGCCACGCCATTATTGCAAAAACCAATTGAATATGGTGCAGACCTGGTAATACACTCTGCAACAAAATGGATCGACGGGCAGGGCAGGGT
>CAISKH010000072.1 GCA_903885865.1 uncultured Mucilaginibacter sp. | reverse complement strand
TATGGCGAGGTGGAAGAATTTATTTGCAACACCTGCCGCTTTGATAAAAAGAAAACAGCCGATTGGGTGATAGAAGGGCCGCGCAAGGTATCGCATAAGTCGGTTATCAGCTCTAATCATTACGAAATGTTAAACCCGCCACCGGTAGTTAAAGACAACCCGGTTTTAATAGAGGCTAACAAAGAACAGTTTGAACGCGAAACACGCTTATAATGGAATTAACAGATATTATTGTAAAATTTATTTTGGTATTTATCATTTTCGCGATAAGCCTGGTGATAGCTATGTATTCTACCTATGCCGAGCGTAAAATAGCGGCATTTTTCCAGGATAGGATAGGTCCTAACCGCGCCGGCCCATGGGGGATTTTACAGCCGTTGGCTGATGGCGGCAAGATGTTTTTGAAAGAAGAGATCATCCCAACCAACGCCAGTGCATTTTTATTTATAGCAGGCCCGTCATTAGCTATCATGACTGCCTGTATTGGTTCGGCGGTTATTCCGTGGGGGCAAAAATTAACCATCGGTTCGCATGTTATTGACCTGCAAGTTGCCGATATTAATGTAGGGGTGCTATACATTTTTGGTGTGGTATCGTTAGGCGTTTATGGGGTGATGATAGGCGGATGGGCGTCAAACAATAAATACTCTTTACTGGGTGCTATACGTGCGGCATCGCAAAATATCAGCTACGAAATATCAATGGGGTTATCTATTATCGCCCTATTAATGGTTACAGGCACGTTGAGCCTTCGGCAAATCGCCGAACAACAGCATAGCTGGCACTGGAACATACTTTACCAGCCGCTTGGCTTTTTATTATTTATTATCTGTGCTTTTGCCGAAACCAACCGTACACCTTTTGACCTGCCCGAATGTGAAACCGAACTGGTAGGCGGCTATCATACCGAATATTCATCCATGAAACTGGGTTTTTACCTTTTTTCCGAGTATATCAATATGTTTATTTCATCGGCGGTAATGGCTACTTTATATTGGGGTGGTTACAATTATCCTGGCATGGATTGGGTGCTGGCGCATACCGGCCCGGCTATAGGTCCGTTAATTGGGACAGCGGTTTTATTTGCCAAAATATTTTTATTTATATTCTTTTTTATGTGGGTACGGTGGACGATCCCCCGTTTCCGCTATGATCAGTTAATGGACCTGGGCTGGAAAATTTTGATACCGCTGGCCATAGCAAATATTGTGATCACCGGTATTGTTATTACTTTAATAAAATAAAGATGGAACCATTAAGTAATAAACGAAAAGTAATTGAACAGAAGCCGCTTAATTTTTTAGAGCGCGCTTACCTGCCCGCTATTGTACAGGGATTGGCAATTACCATGAAGCATTTTTTCAGGAAGCCTGTAACCATCAGCTACCCCGAAGAGAAGCGTGAGTTTTCTGAAAACTTTCGCGGTATGCACTCGCTTAAACGTGATGAAGATGGGCGCGAGCGCTGTACCGCCTGCGGTTTATGCGCGTTATCATGCCCTGCTGAAGCAATAACTATGATAGCTGCCGAACGCAAGCCGGGCGAAGAGAATTTATACCGCGAAGAAAAGTATGCGGCGGTTTATGAAATAAATATGCTGCGCTGTATTTTTTGCGGCCTTTGCGAAGAAGCCTGCCCCAAAGAAGCCATTTATTTAGATGGTGATATTGTGCCGGCTGATTATTTGAGAAAAGATTTAATTTACGGGAAAGACAAATTAGTTGAAGCCCCGTTAAATCAAAAAATAAGTTTTATACCTTTGCCCAACTCTTTTTAGAAGGGCGAGTGTTTTGAAATAAATAAACATGAATACATTTTACTTCATCGCGTTTTTATCTATATTCTTCTCCATTTTGGTGATCACTGCCAAAAATCCGGTGCATAGCATATTGTATTTGATCCTTACATTTTTTACGTTCACCATCCACTATATTTTATTAAACGCCCAGTTTTTGGCCATCGTGAATTTTATTGTGTATATGGGCGCCATACTGGTATTGTTCCTGTATACGCTGATGCTCATTAACCTCAATAAAGAATCAGAACCGGCTAAATCAAACCTGGTAAAAATAGCGGGAGTTATTGGCGGCTGTTGTTTTTTAGTAACTATTATTGCCTCATTAAAAGCATTAGGGGCCTCGCCTGCGGTAGTGCTTAAAGACCCCAGCCTGGGCCTGGTAAAAAACTTAGGGAAAGTATTGTTTAACGAATATTTATTGCCATTCGAAATATCATCCGTATTGCTGTTATCGGCAATGGTGGGCGCTGTTTTATTGGCTACAAAAGAACCTAAAACTACGTAATGGAAAACATAACCAATACCATACAAACCATTCCGCTTAATGAGTACATCCTGTTAAGTTCTATCATATTTTCGATAGGGGTTATCGGTGTGTTGATCCGTCGTAATGCTATCGTAATATTTATGTCGGTTGAGCTGATGCTGAACGCGGTAAACTTGTTATTGACCGCCTTTTCAGTTTATCATGGCGACGCCAGCGGGCAGGTTTTTGTGTTTTTTATTATGGCCCTTGCAGCTGCCGAAGTAGCTGTAGGCTTAGCCATCATAGTAATGATATACCGTAATACCAACTCGATAGATATTAATGTGCTGAACAGGTTGAAATGGTAACCCCCCCGGCCCCCTGAAGGGGGAGTAAGAGGAGCTAATTGAAATAAAAGAAAAAACGTAATACGTATAACGTTAAACGTACAACTTAACACATGGATAAATACATATGGCTTATTCCTATACTACCGTTAGCCGGTTTCGTTATTAACGGCCTTGGCCGCAATAGCCTGTCAAAAGGTGCTATAGGCTTTATTGGCAGTTTTTTAGTTTTAATCTCATTTGGTTTAAGTGCTGGCGCGTTTTTGCAGATACATGCCACCAGGCAACCTATAACCGTCGACCTGTTCGACTGGTTTGGCGCGGGTTCGTTAAAGATCAGTTTCTCGTTTTTGGTTGACCAGCTAAGCTCATTAATGCTGCTCATTATTACCGGCGTGGGCTTTTTGATCCATCTGTACTCGGTAGGTTATATGCATGATGATAAGGGTTATGGCAAGTTTTTCGCTTACCTCAACCTGTTTGTTTTTTTTATGCTGTTACTGGTATTAGGCTCTAACTACCTGGTAATGTTTATAGGTTGGGAAGGCGTAGGGCTTTGCTCTTATTTGCTCATTGGTTTCTGGTACACTAACCCTAATTATGCCGATGCCGCTAAAAAAGCGTTCATTATGAACCGCATCGGTGACCTGGGTTTTCTGATAGGCATATTTTTAATATTCAACACTTTCGGCAGTATTGCTTATGCAGATGTTTTTGGCAAAGCGGCAACCATGCATTCCGGCGACGCGCCGTTTGTATTAATTACCATCTTATTATTTGTTGGCGCTATAGGTAAATCGGCACAACTGCCCTTATTTACCTGGCTGCCCGACGCGATGGCCGGACCAACCCCGGTATCGGCATTAATACATGCTGCAACCATGGTTACCGCAGGCGT
>CAISKH010000071.1 GCA_903885865.1 uncultured Mucilaginibacter sp. | reverse complement strand
TTAGGCAATAGCGAAGCCGATAAAGAGTTCCTTGAAAATGTATTGCTCATTAAAGGCTGGAGAAAATATACATGGGTTGATCTATTGAAGACAGAGCCGGCTGACACTACGCGGACATTTGAAGATTTGATTTTTATAGGTAAGGCTACCTATTTTGGAAATAAATTGAAAAAACCGGCCCTAATAATAAACATGAACCGGCCTCTTAATGCAGTAACTACAACTCAAACGGGCGATTTTATTCAGGATGCAGACAACCTGGTAATCGAAGCCGGTAAAACAGTAAATCTAATAGTAAGTGCCCAGGATATAAAAAATTATCAAATACTTTTATCAGATCCGTATAATAAGTTAAATGGAAATTTGGCCGGGCAATTAGAAGCTAAGGATTACAGTAATAACGCACAAGAAACTACACAATATATGCAAATGGCTGATAATGAACACGCCATACATTTAAAGGAAGTTAAAATTAACGGAAATAATGACGACTCTTTTTATGGAACAGGAGCAAACGCATGCGGCGACTATGTATGCCGGTATAATATCTTGAATTGCCCTAATCACCGTACGGCGTCTGATAACCGCCCTCCTGTAACGGGCGAGCATTATTATATCAATGGAAAACTCGAAGCTTATGCAGGATGTAGCTTAGCTGAAAAAAATGCAGGCGTAGTCCAATTTAAAGGTATTTACCAGGCAGCTGAATTTTACCCGGCAGATTATTCCCAGGTAAATCCATCACAGCCTGATTATGTTTCCACCATTTTCTGGAAACATCAGTTAAAAGTATCCTCAGCAAAAGACGCGGAATTTTCATTTTATACCAGCGATATTACCGGCAGGTTTAAAATAATTGTACAGGGTGTAACCGGCACCGATGTTACT
The DNA here is from genome assembly GCA_903885865.1 of uncultured Mucilaginibacter sp. Classification (GTDB taxonomy): domain Bacteria; phylum Bacteroidota; class Bacteroidia; order Sphingobacteriales; family Sphingobacteriaceae; genus Mucilaginibacter. The sequence continues at coordinate 3,037 of CAISKH010000071.1, read as the reverse complement.
TATGGGGAGAAAACTTTTAATGTGGTAAAGGCAAAATAAATAATATTTTCATCCCCCCCCCCGTTTTTCGCGACGGGAGTATTTAGTATATAAATCGGTGCTGATATTCCTTTTAAAACGATATGAAAAAAATAGCCGTTGTGTACGCTGTCTTAAGCTTTGTGGTGGTAGCAGCTTTTGGGCAGGTAAACAGCGGCTTACTAACTACCCTATCGGCAGTAGCCGGTATGCGCGACAGGTTCCCGGTTGAAAAGCTGTATTTACAGCTCGACAAACCTTATTATTCGTTAGGCGATACCCTGCGTTTTAAAGCCTGGTTACTGAATGGCGATTTTTTAAAGCCATCCTTAAAAAGCGGCTTACTGTATGTAGAACTGGCCGATGCCACAAACAAAGTGGTAAAACGGATAACCATTCGCCTTTCTTCGGGAGTAGGCATAGGAGATATAGCACTGGCAGGAAAAAACATTCCCCAGGGCGCGTATACCCTTAGGGCCTATAGCAACTGGATGAAGAACTTCGGCGATGATTATATATTTAAAAAGAGCCTGTATTTCTCATCAATAAACGGAAATTCCACCCTGGTTAAAACAAATTTTAAGTTGGAGAATGGCTCGGACAAAGACAAAGTAATCGCCAATCTTCGTTTCACGGGTTTAAACGGCAGGCCTGTGCAGCAAAAACCAATGCTGGTTATCGGTACTGATTAAGGAACAGTCCGGCTATTTGTTGCTTTTTTATGCCCTTTGCGCCTGTATACTTTTGGGCGGCCTTATCCAGCTATCTTCCAAATCTATATTTATAGCTTTGCTTTTTATTATTAACCTGGCAATTCCGCTTTTTTTATTGGAGCGGAGTAAACGGCTTAAATTTATATTGATTACATCAACCGTATCGGTTTTAATTATTACGGGCATATTTACGCTGGGCAGTTTAAGAACGCGTTATGTAACCGACTTTAAATATGACCTGTCGCTCACATCCACAAATGAAACTTTCGACTCGCGCTTAGACCGGTGGAACACGGCCGCAGAACTAATTAAACAATCGCCGGTTATTGGCCATGGCGCAGGCTCGGAACTGAGCCTGATGCATGAAAGGTTTTTTATAAAAAAATATTATAACTCCTACCTAAATAACCTCAACGCCCATAACGAGTTTTTGAGTTTTTTACTAAAATCGGGGGTAATTGGCTTATTGATCTACCTCGGCACCCTGGCATTTGGTTTTAAACAAGCTCTTAAACGCAAAGACCTGCTGTTTTTTACATTTATGATGCTAATAGCTTTTGTCTCTTTTTCAGAGAACCTGCTTGATGTAGATAAGGGCATCCTGTTTTACGCCTTCTTCTTCTCGTTTTTTATGTTTTCGCAAGATGAAGGAAGTCATGAAAAAGAGGCTGCCATCTAAAAATCCGCATCCCGACAGCTATCGGGACACATCTACAAAGCTTCGCGTATCTTATCCGCAGTTGCCCTGAATTGTTCGGGAGTAAATTTCAATTTAGGGTTGGCAAAGTTCATGTCGCCCATCGTATTTATTGGGATAAGGTGAATATGTGCATGGGGTACTTCCAACCCTATAACAGTTACGCCAATTCTATTGCATGGTATAGCTTTTTTCATCCCGGCGGCAACTATTTTAGCAAATAACATTAATCCAGTATAGGTTTCGTCATCCAGGTCGAACAAATTATCCACTTCCTTTTTAGGGATAACCAGCAAATGGCCCTCTGTTAAGGGGGAAATATCCAAAAAAGCTAAAAACTCAAGGGTTTCAGCCACCTTATATGCGGGGATATCACCGGCGACTATTTTTGAAAATATTGTCATTTTGTTGTACGTTATATGTTTTATGTTGTACGTTTTATTATACCATTCTAACGTATAACGTCAAACGTACAACTTATAACCTATCTACTAACCTCCAGTATCTCAAATTCCATTTTGCCGGCGGGTACGGTAATTTCCGCTATTTCACCTACTTTTTTACCTAACAGGCCCTTGGCTATCGGCGATGCTACTGATATTTTACCTTTTGTCATATCAGCTTCGCTTTCGGCTACCAGCTGGTAACTCATAGTAGTGCCATTTCTTACATTTTTTATCTTAACAATAGATAATGCCAGCACCTTGGATGCATCCAATTTTGATTCATCCAGCAAACGCGCATTGGCCAGTGTTTCCTGCATCTGGGCTATTTTTGCTTCATGTAAACCCTGCGCCTCTTTAGCGGCGTCATATTCAGCGTTTTCAGACAGGTCGCCTTTATCGCGCGCCTCGGCTATAGCCTTTGATATATTGGCACGGCCCGATGTTTTTAATTCCTGTAATTCCTGTTTTAATTTTTCTAAACCTTCTTTGGTAAAATATGCTACCTCTGCCATAACTCACAAATTAATTTTTTATTGATGATTCAATTGGTTGTCAAAAAAACCGTCCTTCCCGGTTTAAGAAAGGACGTAATGACTTTAAAAACAAACAAGACTATGCAGGCGTGCCTGCATAGTCTTGTTTGATGTAGAACGAAGATAAGATATTTAAGTTTTAAAATGCAAATTTTTGTTGTGTTCGCAACAAAAATTTGCATTTAGTGATTAAAGATTAGTTTTTTGTGCCGCCATTCAACCTAATCTCTAATTACTAATCTCTAATCACCGCGAAGCGCAGCTTCGCCGCCATTACCTCGCTTATTTTTCGGTACGAGTCAAATGTCCATCCGGCGACATGCGGGGTTAATATCACCTTGCCCGATTTGTGCAACTCCTCAAACCATTCCTGTTCTGCCAGCGCCGGGAATTTCTCTGTCTCCAGCACATCAAGCCCGGCGCCTAATACCTTTCCTTGTTTTATAGCGTTCAATACGGCCCTCACCTCTGCCACCTTACCGCGCGATGTATTGATAAAAAATATAGGTTTTTTAAAGTGGAACAGGTATTCCTCATTCACCAATCCTCTTGTTTCGGCAGTTAAAGGGATATGCAGGCTAAGCACATCGCTATGCTTAACAATTTCTTCCATGCTTACTTCGCGGGCAT
>CAISKH010000070.1 GCA_903885865.1 uncultured Mucilaginibacter sp. | reverse complement strand
CCCAAAATTCATAATTGGGGTTATAATCAATAAATACCCTGGTCTTTGTACGCAGCGCCAGCTCGGTATAAATATTCCATTCAATACCATTTGCCTCGTTAATAAAAAGATAATCCCTCTTACCAGATTTAGCATCTTGTGCATTTTCATAACTTTTAAATTCAATAATAGAGCCATTATAAAACTCAAATAATCTATCTGTTTTGTTATAGTTTTTAATCAATTTTTTTAACTGAACAGACTTATTATATATATTTAACGCATCCCGCAATGCCCCGGCCTTGAGGTTGGGAATATCTTGTCCAACAACTGTAATAATCTGTTTTTCTGCTTCGCTAGCCAGGCAAAAGAGAACCTGTTCTATCGCATAGGTTTTTCCTGAACTTGTACCGCCCTGGTTTACAACTATATGTGCAGCAGATGCGTAATTCTGCTTAAACAAAACAGATGCTTCGTAATCATAGACTGTCATTATTAATAGTGTTTAATTGATCAGGCTGTTTACTGCACTACTTCTTTTTCGTTCGAAACCAACCGCGGCCCTGATTCAATTATCTTTACCTTTATTGATTTGGGCATATCAGCCGGTTTTGAATTTTCAGTCTTTTCATTCCACCCCATGTTTTTAAGCGCAAACATGGCGCCCGCTGATGTATCCAGCTTCTTCTCATAAGCTGCTTCTATGCGTAAACGCGCACGTTTAATGAGGTTTGCAAACTTACCCCTGTTTTCATATTCATTAAATTCGTCCCGGGTATTAAACCCCAGGAAAAAAGCCAGCCCGGCAATGGTTGCCGGTTCAACCTCACGGTCGTATACCTTTTGTTCGATAAAATCTATTTCCGAGTTTTTCTTGGCAGGTATTTTTTCAATATGATAATCACCCTCAATGTACTTAAAATAAGCCTGAATGAGGTCGTTAAGTGTATTCTTATTGTTAAAAAGTTGCTTATTTCTCTTCATTATGATTTAAATGCCAATCAGCATAACCATATTCAAATATAATAAAAATTATTGACATTTGAAAGGCTCTGCTGAAATTATAGTAATATTTTTCTAACCCTTTGTACTGCACAAATTGTTGTAATAACATTGTGCTATACCTGTTTAAAGTTAAATTTTGTTAAATGATAATTAGCACAACTGTTTGCTGTTTATATTCGTATACTAATTGTAGCTGACTTTTAATATGCCTATAAATTTTATAAAGTTTACTTTAATCATTTTGTTTCTTTCGGTAGTGGTTATATCCTGCCAAAAGGATCAGGCTGTTGATTTAAACCAGGCGAAGTCTACCAAATCAGATACAGTTAATACTTCTGGTAATTTTCTTGCCGTTAGCGGGATGCTCAAACTTACAATTGGCGATTCAACCTATATTTTTGATGCCGCCAAAGATTCTGTTGCGTTTATTAATGTACACGTTGACAGTAATAAATATTTCGGCATTACAGCCGTTAATAAAGAACACACCATGAGTTTTGGCATAAGCTCCTCAGGTTCTGCAGCAGTTGACGTTTCCGGACCAATAGCCGGGGGCCAGTTATTATTTAGTAACAATGATAAACGCGGGCTGCAATACACTTTAGCTAAAACCACCGATCAGCAAGATTTGAATAAAATCAGCCTGGCTAAATATATGCAGGACAGCGTCCTTACCAAAGGTACTTTTGTTACTTTAATGACAAAGGACGGAAAGCAAAATTCATCTCCCTCTAAAGTTCAGGGCAGCTTTGACCTGAAACTTAAATAAACAGCAGCGCTTAATATTTAACAGAATGGTATTGAAAACATATACCGATACAAATATAAACAATATTTATGAGAAATATGCTAATTGGCATAAATAATTACCAAGCCTCCGCATCAGCTACTTCATTTTCTACTAATTGGGTGAGCAGTAGCTTAACCACTGCTTCACGCGCCCATTGTTGCTCAACAATAGAGGCATCTTCCTGGTACCATTTAATGGGCTCGTTTATTTCTATTCGTGCCTTGTAAATAAAGTTTTTCTTAGGGTGAATTTTTGTCCCTTCATAGCTGTTAAGGTTTTCGGCCCGTATCACTTTGGCAAATTGTTTTAGAGCTATATCAACCTGCAAACATTCTTCGAGCGAGTTTTTAAAATCATGTTTGTCTTCGAGCCATAAGGTTAACATATCTTCATTAAGTTCGTGGTCGGCAATGGTGATACGGCTGTAATCATAATCAACGGAGATAATCATCCACCATAGTTTGTCTTTAAGTTTTTGTGAGATTTTTATCATTTTTAATAATATTGGGCTATCGCTGACCGATAGCAGGTTAGTTTAATAGAATAATCTTTTTTACTGGTTCGAAAAGGCCGGTACCCAACCGGGGATGTATTTTTGAATGGCGACAATTTCCTTGCTGTATTTATTGCAGACAGCCTGGTAAGCCTCAAAGCGGATGTTCAGGTGTTCGACTTCCGGGGTATTTACCGGAGATGTTTGCCGGATGGTGTTTTGTAAGGCGGAATGAGCGAGATGCATTTATTTTCTGGTTTTTGCAATGGCGTGGGAAGATTTAGTTTATGTGGACCGGTATGTTATTTTCGTTTTTGAACCTTATGTATACTCTCGGATTTGCCATTTTTGCAACCCGAAATAGGGCGCGAGTTTTAACTTTTTGATTTCTTTATTCATCTTTCTTTAAATTCTGTATTTTTTATTTGGTTTGTATATAAATATGTATTAGATTCGTTTCAGAATGGATTACAAATATAAAGAAAAATCTTTATTTAAATCAAGAATTTTTTGAAAATAAATTTTAAGGATTATGGAATTTCCTGAAAAAGTTAATAAAATAAAAACAGTTCGCCCTGAAACACTGGAGTTTATAATTTTATATAATCAATTACGGGGGAAAGCTTTTAGCGGCAATGGACAATTAGCCGAAATACTGGGCTTTAATTCGGCCAGCTCTATTACAGAAATTATTAAGAGCCGACAAAATATTGATCCCGAAAAATTAAAAATATTTAAAGAAAAATATAAAGCTTTCCTGGACGATAAAAATTATAAGGAAACGGCTGCGGTTTCAAAAGTAGCTGACGGTATACCTATGTATGAAATAACGGCTACAGCATCTGGCGTAGAGGTGTATAATGATATTAATGATACGCAGTCTGTCGGGCGCATGAATTTTCCCGGTATCGAGGATTGTGATTTTGCTTTACCGGTTTGGGGCCATTCCATGTATCCTTACCTGGAGAACGGTTGTTGGGTAGCCCTAAAAGTTATTCATGATAAAAAGATATTGCCGGGCGAGGTTTACTATATTGAGTGGGGCGATTACCGGATGTATAAAAGGCTTTTAGCAGGCGATAATAAAGATGAAGTTATAGCGCATTCTGATAATACTACCGAAATGGTGGGCAAGCATCTTAAATATGCCCCGTTTGTTATTAAAATAGCTGATATAAAAAAGCTTTGCTTGGTTAAGGATATTCATAAAAAGCATAATCATTAATTGGTAATGGCGGATATAAAAACTTATTCTTATAGCAAAAAGAACAGCTTTGTAACTATAGGCGTATCGTTTATTTTGGGTTTGCTTTTTCTGTCAAATGTTTTCAAAGCTTATCACAATCATGACCGGATAGACCTGTTTATATTTACTTTGCTTATATTAATGTTAAGTTTTGTATTGGGTGTTGTTGTGTTTAAAAGATTATTGCCGGCATTAAAGGGTGATACAGCGCTTGAGTTTAATGAAAAGGGGATTGTCGATTATTTGCGGAATATTACTATCGACTGGCAGGATATACAAACCATAGATTTTAAAAGAACGAGGAGTTCGTTCATGATCTGCCTTAAATTGAAATGGGAATCAGATTATGGTTCACAAATATTTATTTCTTTGCGTTGGGTTGAAGGTAAAGACAGTGTCATTTACGATACAGCATTATTTTATTTCGATAAATTTTCTAACGCCGAAATGCAAACTGAAGAGTAATTATTATAATAACCCGGAATTTTACTTTTATTACTTACTTTGTTTATTATTGCAATTAAATGGGGGATGAAGGTATAGTAAAACGGTTAAAAATAATTGTTAAAGAGCATGGCGGTCAGCTGGCGCTTGCAGGTGCTATTCATGTCGACCAGGGCTTTATAAGTAAAGTGATCAATAAAAAGCAGGAGGTAAGCTATTACCTTATCCGCAAACTTTGCTTCGAGCTAAAATACTCGCCCGAGTGGCTTATACTAGGTACAGGCGAAAAAAAGATCAACAAACCCGAAACAGCTAAATTGATTACCGAAATACAAATGATGCGTACTGAATTGGATATTTTACATGCACGTATGCGCGCTTTTGAGATCGAGATCAAAGAAATAAAGGAAAATGCTACAGGCGGGCAAAAAAAAGCCGGTTAATTAATAGTATAGCAGGCTTAGTTAAGGCTGTTGATTGAAATAGCTTCCATAGCATCACTGGTATTCTTGCACCGGTTAACGGTGTTTTCTAATGACGATAGTATTTCCCGGTATTTGATCAGTTTTATAGCGTCCTTTTCATTGGCGAACAATTCGGCAAGCGCATGATAATAAACCTGGTCAGATTGGTGCTCGTAGATTTTTACCTGTCGGCATAATGCAATAATAGTAGTTTCTTTATGGGATATTCTTAATAAGCGAACCACCTTTTCTATTTCTAAACTTGCCTTATGTATCAGTGCAGCTATTTCCTTAATAGCGGGAACAAATTCGTCTATATTATATAGATACATTCTTTCGCTTGCTTCGTGTATGGTATCGGCCACATCATCAATACACGATGCCAAAACCGGTATGCTGTCCCGGTTTATTGGCGTAAATATTACCTTATCGAGCGCCAGGTGAATTTTATGGGTTATATCATCACCGGTATTTTCTAACTTATCTATCTGTTTAAAAATAGCTTCCCTGTCTTCGGTTATATCAGTATTTACTGCTGTTACCAACAGTCCGGCCATATCAACCATATTTTTGGCAGCTTCATCAAAAAGATTAAAAAATAACGACCTGTTGGAGAAATAGTTGCGGAATAACCAGCCCATGCCTGTATAATGTTAAGAAATGCTAAAAATAGCAGGCCTATGTTAAACCAATATTAAATAAATATGATGCTATGTTAATTATTTATTATGTGCCCGATGCACACTAAAAGTAATTTTAAACCACTAATAATAAGGAAATTGGCTAATAATATGCTATTAAATCTGCCATTATGAGTTGTATTTTAAATGTAATTATTGTTTAGGTATTGTTAGGTAATATTATCCAAATGTTAATCATTCCTTAACATTTAGATAATGCTGGGTATGCACTTTTGAGGCAAAATTTATTTAACCTCCTTTCAATTATGAAAAAAATGTTTACAAAACTTTTTAGTACGGTCTTAGTAATGGCTTTAGTGCTAACAGGCTTTACAGTTAAAGCCCAACAAACTACATTGGCATCAGTTACTACATTAAATAAGAAAAACGATGCTAAGGCAGATTCTGCCATTGTTGCAAAAACTGATAAAAAAACTGACGCTGCTGCAATTGTAAAACCTGCTGCAGATGCACCGGCATGGGTGCCTGTAAGAAGGTTATGGGGTTACGCGTTTGGCGACCTTTATTTTGATCAGCACGCCGACGCAACTAACAGGGGAAGTGAAACCATGTATAATGGTGTACCTGCAAACAGGAACGCATTTCAGTTCCGTCGTATGTACATTGGATACGATTATGATATCGATCAAAAGTTTACTGCTGAAGTATTATTAGCAAGTGAGCCCAACGCAAATACAGGTGTTAATGGTACTACTTCAATTCAAAATGGCGATAACCTGGTTGATGGTAAGATGGCATTCTGGATAAAAAACTTCAACTTACGCGTTAGAAACCTTTGGACCGGAACTGACCTTGTTGTTGGTGAAATGGGTACTCCCGGCTTCGCGCTGAATGAGCCAGGTACTAACGCACCTACTTCTTTATCAGAAGCAACATGGGGCTATCGTTTTATCGAAAAGACCATTACCGATTTTCATAAAAACAACTCATACGATCTAGGCGCTGCTTTGCAGGGAACGTTCGATCCTAAAACTAAAAACTTTGGATATGTGTTTATGTTAGGTAATAACAGCACTTCAAGTTTATTATCAGCCGCTAATGCTAATACGGGTTTTTACAAAATAACTTACGGCGATTTATGGGGAAAATTCTTCAATAAACAATTGTATGTTGACATTTATGCTCATTATGCGCCAACCTCACCGGCTGTAGGTACTATACCAGATCAGCAGTCAAATACCATGATGAAAATTTTTGCTGCCTACATTAACCCTAAATTCAGTATAGGTGTTGAAGCATATACCCAGCAAATTAAAGATGGTGTTACCAATAAAGGTACCACTACAAATGAAGATGCCACCGTTAACGGACTTTCAATATGGGTAAAAGGCGCGATTGTTAAAGACAAGCTTTCTTTCTTTGCACGTTATGATGGTTATAACCCTGATACGAAATACGATAGTGCTAATTCTTACACAGTTAATACCAATTACGGGTCATATAACAACCCTGCTACCAAAGAGACATTTTTCACCGGCGGTTTAGACTACACACCGGCACCGAAAATTCACTTTTCGCCAAACTTTTGGTTAATTGATTATAAAGATCAAAGAGCATCTACCACAACAGGTTATGTGGGCGATGATCATACTTTAGTTTTTAGAGCTACATTCTACTATACTTTTGGTAAATAAAAGCAAACAAAAAATCACAAACCCTAATTACTAATACATAAAAGAAAGATCATGAAATTAACAAAAAATTTAAAGTTAGCAGTTGTAGCATTAGCGGCATCATGCTTAACATTAGCCGCTTCGGCGCAGGATAACACTTTACTGGGTGCGGGCAGTACATTTATAAACCCGTTGTTCTCAAAAATGTTTTCACAATATACAGCATCTAAAGTTAATTACCAGTCAATTGGTTCAGGCGCCGGTATCGCACAATTAACGGCAAAAACTGTTGATTTTGGTGATTCGGATGCCCCGTTGAATGCCGATCAAACTGCTAAAATGAGCGCGGAAGTTTTACATATTCCTATGACCTCTGGCGCAGTTGTGGTAACCTACAATATTCCGGGAGTTACTAAAGCATTAAACCTTACTGGCAAGGACCTTGCTGATATTTATTTGGGTAAAGTGACCAAATGGAATAGCCCTGAAATTGCAGCCACTAACAAAGGCGTTAGTTTACCTGATCTTTCGATAGTAGTTATACACCGTTCAGACGGTAGCGGTACCTCTTTTATTTTTACCGATTACCTGTCAAAGGTAAACCCTGAGTGGGCGTCAAAAGTAAGCAAAGGAAGTGCTGTTAACTGGCCTGCCGGTTTAGGCGGCAAAGGTAACGAAGGTGTTGCCGGTTTGGTTAAGCAAACCCCGGGCGCTATTGGTTATAATGAATTGGCTTATGCTATTCAAAACAAAATGGATTATGCCAATATCCAAAACAAAAGCGGTAAATTTATTACTGCAACTATTGCTGCAACTACAGCAGCAAGCAATATCACCATACCTGCCGATTCAAAGGTTTCAATAACCAATACTGATAACCCGGCAGGGTATCCAATTTCCAGCTTTACCTGGGCATTGATATACAAAGAGCAAAATTATGGTGGCCGGTCAAAAGCAAGGGCTACTGAATTATTGAAATTGCTTTGGTGGAATATTCACCAGGGACAAGCTGATTGCGAACCCTTGAATTATGCCCCGCTTTCAAAATCAGCTGTTAAGGTTGCTGAAACGATATTAAAATCAGCTACCTTTGATGGTAAGGCGATTTTATAATTGTTGCGGGATTGAATTATTGATCGAATCAATCTAAGTATATAATAAGTCTATTAATATAACAATTACCAGTTCTGCTTTTTCCAGGGCTGGTAATTGTTTGTTATATAAAACCATTAAAAATTTGTGGAAAATAAAAGATTAGAATTATCCGATAGTCAGTTAAAATGGGAAACTATTTTTAAGTGGTTTTTGATTGCAATGAGCATTCTTTTATTGCTTATTGTTTTAGGTGTGCTTATTACGCTCATAATGGAATCTATGCCTTCCATCAAATCATTGGGCATTAGCTATTTATGGGGAAAGGTGTGGGACCCGGTACAAAACATATATGGCGCTTACCCATTTTTAATAGGCACATTGCTTACATCGTTTATAGCCCTTATTATTTCAGTGCCATTCTCTTATGCCATCGCTATTTACCTTGGCGAGTATAACCCGAAAGGCTGGCTTTCGGATACTTTAAAAAATGCCGTTGAACTCATAGCTGCCGTACCATCTATTATTTATGGTTTCTGGGGAATATTTGTACTCGTTCCGCTTGTGCGCACGCTCGAAATGAAAATTGGGGTGATGCCTTTGGGTGCAGGCGTTTTTACAGCTTCGTTAGTTTTGGCAGTAATGATTATCCCGTATGGTGCCTCATTGGGTATCACTTTGATCAGGATGGTACCCTCTCCGCTAAAAGAGGGGGCTTACGCTTTAGGTGCAACCCGTTATGAGGTTATCAGAAGTGTTATTATGCCTTATACACGAACTGGTTTATTTGCGGGTGTGCTGCTATCCCTGGGCAGAGCTTTAGGCGAAACAATGGCTGTTACCATGCTTATAGGCAATACAAGCGCGATTGCAAGTACGTTTAAAGAGTTGGTTTTTGGCCCCGGGAATACCATGGCCAGTGTTATTGCCAATGAATTTGCTGAAGCTGATCACACCATGTACTTATCTGCCCTTATCGAATTGGGGTTAGTGCTGTTCCTTGTAACGGTTGTTATCAACCTGATCGGCAAAAGAATAATCACGCGTTTTACTAATAACTAAGGGTATGGAATCAAAATTAGGGATGAGAAACGCGAAGAGCATGGCCTTTAAGGGGGTGGTTATATTTTTTGCCTTTTTAATTACTGTGCCGCTGATCATTGTTTTACTTTATATTATAAAACAGGGCATTACCCAGGTTAACTGGCATTTTTTAACACACGTGCCGCTCCCTACGGGCGAAACGGGTGGTGGTATAGCCAATGCTTTGATGGGGAGTTTTATAATGGTTATGATGGCATCGGTGGTGGCTGTACCTGTTGGTATGCTTGCCGGGATCTATCTTAGCGAGAATCCGCGTACCAAACTGGCCTATTACAGCGGTTTATGTGTTGATATTTTGCAAGGTGTGCCATCCATAGTTGTTGGTATTGTTGTTTACTTCTGGGTGGTTAAACCATTAGGGGGGTTCTCAGCTATTGCGGGCAGTATTGCTTTAGCTATCATGATGTTACCAATTATTATCAGATCAACAGAGCAAACACTTAAATTATTGCCCGATTCACTTAAAGAGGCAGCATTATCATTGGGTGTGCCCTATCACAGGGTAATTATAAAAGTGATCGTCCCCTGCGGTTTTGCAGGGATATTGTCGGGTATAACGTTATCAATCGCGCGTATTATCGGTGAAACCGCTCCGTTATTGTTTACCTCCCTAGGCAATAATTTTTTAACGATGAAGATAACCGGCCCAATGGATAGTTTACCGCATATAATATTCACCTACGCTACAAGCCCGTATGATGACTGGCATGACCTGGCCTGGGGTGCATCATTTATATTATTAATGTTTGTTTTAGTATTAAACATAGTTACCAAACTGCTAACAAGAAAATGGAAAATACAATTGTAAAAGCTGAAAATTATAACTCTTATTTTGGCGATAACCATGTTGTAAAAGATGTAAACATTAGCATAAACAAAAATGAAGTTATAGCAGTAATGGGTCCGTCGGGTTGCGGTAAAACCACCTTTTTGCGCGGTATTAACCGTATGCATGAGCTAATACCCGGCGCAACATCGAAAGGTAAAATATTGCTCGATGGTGAAAATGTTTACGATATGAATGCTATATACGTAAGGGCGAAAATTGGCATGGTGTTTCAGCGCCCTAATCCGTTCCCTAACCTAAGCATTTATGAAAACGTTGTTGCCGGTTACCTGTTAAATGGTATTAAACTATCAAAGGCAGATAAGGATGTTATTGTAGAAAAATCATTAACCAGCTCCGCTTTGTGGAAAGAGGTTAAAGATTCCCTGCATAAAAAAGGCACTTTCTTATCGGGCGGGCAGCAACAGCGCTTATGTATTGCGCGTGCCATTGCCATGCAGCCCGAGCTGATATTGTTTGATGAACCGACTTCGGCGCTCGACCCTATATCTACCTCGAGTGTTGAAGCATTGTTTCATGAATTGAAAGCAAATTATACGCTTATTATCGTTACCCACAATATGCAGCAGGCTGCAAGGGTAAGCGATCGCACCGCGTTTTTTTATATGGGCGAATTGGTTGAGTTTGACGATACCAAGCAAATGTTTACAGCGCCAACCGATCAGCGTACGCAAAATTATATAACGGGAAGATTCAGTTAGTGATTAGAGGTTAGTGATTAGAGATTAGTTTAATCCGTAGTCACTTTTTTGAATTTTGACTTTTTAATTTAAAATTTATATGACACCATTAGAAAATGAAATAACCGAGCTAAAAAAAGAACTCATTAGCATGTGGATTCTTGTGCAGTCGCAACTCAATAAGGCTAAGGAAGCAATGGTCCAGTTTGATAAGGACCTGGCCCGCGAGGTTTTAATTAAAGAGAAAAGAGTAAACTCTTTTGAGCTGAAGATAGACCGGGATTGCGAAAATATATTCGCCCTGCATTGTCCTGTGGCTATCGACCTGAGGTTTTTATTGGCGGCGCTAAAAATAAATACCAACCTGGAGCGTACAGGTGATATTGCGGCCAGCATCGCGCTGTACGTTGTTGAATCGCCGGTTAATTTTGACGCCGATATACTGGAAAAAACTTCGCTGATACGGATGTATGATGAAGCTGTAAATATACTGATGGATACCCGCATAGCCTTCGAAAAAGAAGATACCGTATTGGCCCGCAGCATTTTTAAACGCGATGATGTATTGGATGCTATTAATGATAGTGCGCCCATAAGCATAGCCGAAGTGATAAAAGGTAATATAAAAACGTTACCTGAGGCGTTGTATGTCTTTTCTATCATCCGCAAACTGGAAAGAGTAGGCGATCAATCGAAAAATATTGCCGAGGAGATAATATTTTACGTGGAAGCCAAAATATTGAAGCACTTCGAAAGCGGCAAAAAAGGTAAATCAGAAGCTTAAGATAAATAATTGTTAAATGTGATTGGTAAATTAAGGCGGGCAGCGATGTTCGCCTTTTTCATTTAAAAAACTTATAAAGCCCTGTTGACATAGGGCTGTCATTAACGCGCTGTTTCTTTGCGTTACAAACTTAAAAACGTAAAGCTATGTCAATTATCGAATTATTATTAAAGGAAATTGAGCAGGAAGCTCAAACCACCCGCAAAATGTTAGCCATTGTACCCAACGATCAATACAACTGGCAGCCACACCCCAAAAGCATGTCCGTAAAGCAACTGGCAACTCATATTGCCGAGTTGCCCGCCTGGATAACTATGGGCCTAACTACCGATGAGCTTGATTTTGCTGCAAACCCTTACCAACCGGCCGATATTAATAATACCGCCGATCTGCTGGAGTTTTTTGAAAACTCGTATGCCGATGGCCTTGCGCACCTGCAGGCCACCAACGAGGCGGTTTTAACCGAAACCTGGGTATTACGCAACGGCGACTATATCATCCTCAACCAAACCAAATACGATACCGTGCGCGTATCCATCAGCCAAACCATACACCATCGGGCGCAGCTGGGCGTGTTTTTACGCCTGCTTAACATACCTATACCGGGTAGCTATGGGCCAAGCGCTGATGAGTTGGAAAAAATGGCGCAGTTTGCATAAGGTTCTTGATAGAAGTAGACTTACGAAGTTTTTAAAACTTCGTAAGTCTTAATTGTTTTGTCCGTCCGTTTCTTACCCGGACACTATGGGACGGACGGACATTTAACATTAATTTTTTAAAGATTATTCTTTATAAATTCAGAAATTTTCTTTATATTTGTATATGGATGCTTTTACATCACTCAGATTAAACCGTCCGATTGTTCCATAGTGTCCGGGTCAGAAGCGGACGGACACTCACCACCCACATAATTTGCGTAGTTGCTTTTTGCACAAGTAACCAAAGCCATCTATAATTAATACTATAGGTAGGCTATAGCGGGTATTTTCTAAAAATCCAGTCATTTTTTTATTATTACCGGCATAAATTAATTATTACTTACCGGTAATTCAATAAAGCTTAACCCTTTTAGTAAATGTGTAAGTTTTTCAATTGTATATGATGTAGTAAATAATTTACTTCCTTCATAACTCACATTCCAATTGATTACATCCCTGTGCTTCTCTAATGTTAAAGTTCCGCTATTATGGCTAATAGCAAATTTGCCTTCTTCTTTTTTGTAAAAACCTAATTCAATTAGATCTTCAGTAGTGATTGCATTTTGCATTTTGGTTTTTTTTTAAAGCTACCTGTTTATTTAATACGTTTTTTGACACCTGATTTTAAGGAGGAATCAGTATTAATAATGAAGTACTAAAGGAAATAAACGCATTATCGGGTAGAGATTACCACACTGTCGTTTGCAATGACCTGTGAGGTACGATATGATATAGGTAGGTGTCCGTCCGTTCGGAAGTATAGGTATTTTAGAACGGACGGACACCCCCAATCACCATTTCAACCTGTTCCTAAACCAAAACGCCACATTAACCAATGCAATTAAAGCCGGCACTTCAACTAATGGGCCTATAACGCCTGTAAACGCTTCGCCGCTATTAATGCCGAATACGCCTATCGCGACGGCTATTGCCAGCTCAAAATTGTTGCCGGTAGCGGTAAAGGCTATAGAGGTGCTGCGCGAATAATCGGCGCCGAACCATTTGCCGATAAAGAAACTGAGCATAAACATTACCGTAAAGTAAATGGCCAGCGGGATAGCGATGCGCAGCACATCAAACGGGATGTGAATGATGAGGCTCCCTTTTAAACTGAACATCACCACTATGGTAAATAACAGGGCCACCAAGGTTATGGGCGATATAAGGGGCACATATTTTTGTTGGAACCATTCTTCCCCCTTAAGTTTAATAAGCGTATACCGGCTGATGATGCCCGCAGCAAACGGTATGCCCAGGTAAATGCCTACACTTCGCGCTATGGCGCCAATAGTGATATTTACAGCCAACCCCTTAAGGCCGAAGAATGGCGGCAGTATAGTGATAAATACATACGCGTAAACGCTGTAAAACAACACCTGGAATATACTGTTCAATGCTATTAGGCCGGCGGCATACTCGCGGTTGCCCTCGGCCAGTTCGTTCCATACTACTACCATGGCTATGCAGCGGGCCAGACCTATCAGTATCAGCCCGATCATGTAGGTCGGGTAGCCGCGCAACAGAGTAATGGCTAATATAAACATCAATATTGGCCCTATTATCCAATTGAGTACCAGCGAGGCGGTTAACACTTTGGTATCCTTAAATACTTCGCCCATTTTTTCGTACCGCACTTTGGCGAGGGGCGGGTACATCATCAATATTAAACCAATGGCCAAAGGGATGTTGGTGGTACCGCTCGACCACGAGTTAATAAACCCTGCCGATGAGGGTATAAAGTAACCCACCGCTACGCCGATGCCCATCGCCAAAAATATCCACAGGGTAAGGTAACGATCTAAAAAGCTTAACTTTTTACGTTGTGCGGGGGTGCAGTTATTGGCTGTCATGCGCGAAGTGTTGGTTTATAAAATCGACTGAGTAAGTTTTTATCATATCCCTAACCAGTCTAAACTCATTCATCACCTCATCGGGCGTACCGGTAGCCTTTGCAGGGTCGGGAAAGTTATAGTGGAAGCGTTGCGCCTTAGTTGGGAAATAAGGGCAGTTTTCTTTCGCGTTATCGCAAACGGTAATTACGTAATCGAAGCGGATATTTATATATTCATCCACATTGTTAGAGGTATGGTGGCTAATATCAATACCATCTTCGGCCATCACCTGTATGGCTTTTGGGTTTACGCCGTGGGTTTCAATACCCGCGCTGTAAATAGTTGCCTTATTGCCCGCGAAATGCCTCAGGTAACCCTCGGCTATCTGGCTTCGGCAGCTATTGCCGGTGCATAACACTAATATATTTTTCATCAACGGTAATTATTAATTCCAGTATTCCAGGTGTTTCGCTTCGGCAATAAAAGTAAGCACCTTTTCCTTTATTTCGTTACGTACCTTGCGGGTTTGTTCAAGAATTTCCTCTTTTGTACCCGTAAAAGCGGAAGGGTCGGCAAATGACCAGCCGAGGCGCTTAACCTTTCCGGGAAATATGGGGCATGACTCGGCGCTGGCCGCGTCGCAAACCGTTATAACGGCCTGGTAAAGCTTGCCTTGTTTAAAAAGATAAAAAACCCCCTGTGTGCCGTTTTTGCTGATATCGATGCCTATTTCCTGCATCACCTGCACCACATTCGGGTTAAGTTTACCGGGTTCTATGCCCGCGCTTTCGGCCTGGAACATATCTCCGCCGAATTTATTTAAAAAAGCTTCTGCCATTTGGCTGCGGGCTGAATTATGTATGCACACAAAAAGAATTTTACGTTGTATCATGATATGCTTATTAAATATGGGTTAACAGCAACCGCTGCCCGGCTCACAACCGGCCGCGACTGCTAAATTTTTTAATTCGGTTTTGGGTTTGGTTGCGGGCGCGCCGCAGCTTCCGCCACGCTCGATGGCTTTGCATTGCACGGCATCGGGCCTAAGGTCAATAACAAGGTTATCGCCGTCAATTATTATTTCGTTAGGTACCAGTTGCCGGGTATCAAATTCGAGGTTGCCAAATTCAATTTTTACCGTGCCTGAGGGGTTTAATGGTAATGCCCGCTCAACCAGTTCAATAATGGCCAGGGCCTTATTAACTTTCATAGCATTTTGCTGATGCTGATTTTCAGGCTCCATTAATTGTATAATAATTTCGGTCCAGCTATTCATTACCCCGCCGCAATCAACCGAGGTAATAGGCGCCTGCTTGATCTCGGTGATATGGTAAGCGGCATTTACCCACTTATTTTCGGCATACTGAAATTGCAGTTCCAGTTCGGGGTTGCTCACCAACGCTTGTTTAAATGATCTCCAGTTTATTGTTTCCATTGTAATATTACGATTAATATGTTCAAATTTTTTTAACAGCAGTTTTTCGGTGCGGTATACGAGCCGAAGAATTTACTTAGTTCGGTATTTAAAAGTTGCCATGCCGCTGGCTCGATACAATAGCATACGCTCGCGCCTTCAATGGTGCCCTGTATCAATCCGGCGTTCTTCAACTCTTTTAAGTGTTGCGATATGGTAGCCTGCGCCAGGCCCAGTTCGTCAACCAGGTCGCCGCAAATACAGGCGTTGGTATTAATGAGGTGCTGTAATATGGCAATACGGGCGGGATGCGCCATTGCTTTAAGCATCAGCGCGAGCTTATTTTGCTCATCGGTAAATATTTCTGTTTTGGTTAATCCCATTATATCGCAATATTACGATTGATTTAGGAGATATGCAAATGGAAAATTAAAAAGTATCCGGTACGTCCGATGGGAGAAGTGATACAGAGCGGACGAACAAAAGTTAAAAGGCGGCGATTAACCCCCTATATCCCCAAAACCTGCTTCAACTTTACATACCCGGTTTTGCTTACCGGTATTTTAGCGCCCGATTTGAGGATGGCCAGGTGGCTATCTTTTTCGTAGGGGTCAATACGGGTTATTTCCTGCACGGCTACCATGTAGCTGCGGTGCACGCGTACAAACTGGCGGGCATCCAGCGTTTGCTCAAAAAAGCTCATGGTTTTATTTTTAAGGTACGAGCCTTCTTGCGTAAATACGCTTACATAGTCATCGTCGGCCTGCAGGTACTGCACATCAGCCACCGGAATAATTTTTACCTTGGTGCCGGTTTTTACCACAATACGCTCATGCTGGGCAGGCGAGGCGGCGGCGGTTTCGGGCAGGTTTTCGTGCTTTGGTTTGGCAGCACCCGGCGCCTGTGCCAAATATTTTTCAATAGCCTTATTAAACCGCTCCTTGCTGAATGGTTTCAGCAGGTAATCGGTAGCGTGGGCTTCGAAGGCTTTTATGGCGTATTCATCAAAGGCGGTGGTGAAAATTACGGCGGGTTGCTCGTCAACCAGCTCCAGCATCTCGAAGCCATTTATTTTGGGCATTTGCACATCTAAAAATACCAGGTCGGGCTGGTGCTGCTGTATGGCTTTAAGGCCCTCAAAGCCATCGCCGCATTCCTGTATAACTTCTATCTGCGGGAAGCCCTGCAAATATTCCTGTACAACCATACGGGCCAAAGGCTCATCATCAATTATTAATGCACGTATCATAACTGCGGAATTTTAATAATGGTTGTAAATATATTATCATTTGCATGAGTTTCCAT
The DNA here is from genome assembly GCA_903885865.1 of uncultured Mucilaginibacter sp. Taxonomy (GTDB): domain Bacteria; phylum Bacteroidota; class Bacteroidia; order Sphingobacteriales; family Sphingobacteriaceae; genus Mucilaginibacter. The sequence goes on along the minus strand of CAISKH010000070.1, from coordinate 1,349 downwards.
CAGGTCGTTGCGCCCGAAAAGCAAATATAACCGGCGCTGCACCGCGCTAAGCCCAAAACCGGTACCCTGGCGGGGTCTTGAAGTTTTAGGGTCGAAAGGGTTTTGCACAATAAGCTCGAGGTAATTGCCCTCCAATTCGCCCCTTATGCTAACCACAACCTCCTCTGTGGTATCGTACAGGCCAAATTTAATGGCATTTTCAACCAGGGGCTGTAGTATCATGGCGGGTAAAATGCTTTCGCCGCACTTTTGGTCGCAGCTTATTTCGGTTTTTAAGCGGTGCCCAAAACGGACCTTCTCAATATCCAAATATAAGTTGAGATGCTGCAATTCTTCATTTAAAGTAACCTGCTGCTGGTCATCTTTTTTAAGGGTGCCGCGTAAAAAATCAGATAGCTGGTGTATCATTTTACGCGCTTCATCGGGCTTAAAACCTATGAGGGCGTTAATAGAGTTTAAACTGTTGAACAGAAAATGCGGCTGTAGCTGCTGCCTCAGGTTGTATAATTCGGCATCGCGCGCCAGTTTTTCGGCCTCGAGCTTGCGTTTTTCATTTTCTTTTTGGTCAATCTGTGAGTACCATATCATACTGATCATAGCCATCCACCCTATAGCCAAAAAATCGGTAAAAAACCGTATCACCAACGATTGCCCCATAAAATTGAAATATACCGACCCAGCATTTAAATACGGAAGCACGTAACGGCAGCCTGCAGTACAACTAGCGGCTAACGCCATGCACCATATTAATATATTAATGTAGCTGCCTTTGCCGGGTTGATAGTAGCGCAGGTTGTTATTAATGAGCCAGCAGGCGGCAGTAAGCAGTATAGAACTTACCAGGCTATCGGTTAAAGCGGTGTACCAGTCAAATCCAAAACCGTGTATAATGTAGGACTGCAGGCCGGCCCACGCCAGCCCGCAAGCCACGAATGCCCAGCGTAATTTTGAAAATGTTAAATTTGATGCCGCCAAAACTGATGATTTTATTGGTATTAATAGCTGCGTATATCTACACCTGCAAAAATTGATGTGCCTTTTAAAACCAATACCTTATTATTATCTAAAGGGGCGGTAGTTCTTATGCGTTTATCATCAAAGCCAGCAAATATGGCGGCCATATCAGATATTACCATCCAGTGCGAGGGTACAATGATTTTGGTGCCGCCAAATACCTGGGTTACGTCAATATATACGCGGCCGTTAATATCGGCTTGTGTAAAATCAAGCTCCGAACCGCCAAATATGTTAACGATATCGCCCCCCTGGAAATTCTTTGAAAAGATGATCTTTTTAACACCGCCAAATATTGAAACAGCATCCAAATGATCGTCGCCGGTAAAATTAGT
>CAISKH010000069.1 GCA_903885865.1 uncultured Mucilaginibacter sp. | reverse complement strand
CCACCCAATATTCTTTTACACCCGCTTCCTCATAGATGGCATACTTGTTTTTTAGCTCTTTGGCATTGTTGCCGGGGCTAAGTACCTCCACTACAATATCAGGAGCGCCAAGGCATCCTTTACTATCCAGTTTTTCCAGATTACATACCACACATACATCCGGCTGAATGACAGTTATAATCTCCTTGTCGTTTTTTGATTTTCGGGGAATCCGCACATCAAATTGTGCTACATAAACCTCACATGATTTGTTATCAAGAAAATTACTTAGACGTGTATAGATAAACCCCGCCAGTTTCTGATGCACCCTGTTTGGAGCAGGGCTCATTTTGAATATCTTCCCTTTTATTAATTCTATACGCTCATCAAATTTCCAGGAAAAATAATCTGCGTAGGTGTAAGATCCATTCAGATCAAGGTCTGCGAATTTCATGGAGTAAATTTAGGTCAAAAATAAATATAATTGCTATTGGGTTTCCCATGACTTGTTTTTTATTAATATTGATTATGATATACAAAGATCACCTTGAATCTGAGCGTCTCACCACCCGTTTCCTGACTATGGCAGATGCCCCTTCCTGGGTGGAATATTGCAGTGATCCTGTGGCTACCCGCTTTACTGCCATACCCGATAAAACCCCAGAAGAAATGGTGCAATTCCTTTTTGAGGTGACTATGAAAAGGTATGAAGAAAAAAGGCTTGGTGCGCAGGCCCTGATCATTAAAGATACCGGGGAATTTATAGGCAAGTGCGGACTTTTTTTGCAGGAGCTGAATGGCCAGCCGGTCATTGAAATAGGCTATCATCTCCTCCGCCGGTTCTGGGGTAAGGGTTATGCCGCCGAGGCTGCGCAACTATTCAGGGACTATGGCTTTGAAAATAATTTTGCTGATTCCATATGCTCTATTATTGATCCGCAAAATGAGCTATCTCACAAAGTAGCGTTGCGCAATGGCATGAAGCTGGTAGATATGGAAACCGAATTCAGAGGGAACAGATATCACCTTTACCGGATTACCAGGGAGGAGTGGGAATTGCACACTGGCAGAAAATAATGTTTTTGCACATTTTTTCATTGATTTTCAAATGATTGGTACTCAATAATTGCGCATTTTTAAGGTAAGTGTGCAATTTTGTGTTCAATTTTGTCACCACCATGGGCGCAAAAGTTGGCCTCCAAGTAGATATGGAAATACCACTCTGGCTATAAAAATAATTTAGCCTATTTTATTGTTGAGTTTCAATTGTTTACTGATGTAAAATTGCACACTTGCATTGTGAGTGTGCAATATTGAGTGCAATTTCAGTTTTTCAAAATCTCCCGCTGGCGGAAAAAATAAAAAGCCCCACATTGTCATTGATTATCAAGGTATATTGGCAATAAAATCACCCATTTGCACCCCAAGTGGGTAATTTTGTGTTACATTAACCTCAGTTAGGACCACAATGAATAGATTATCAATTTATTGTAGCGATTCTCAATTAACCAGACAATACATGCGATGCCTTCAGCATCGGCCAAACGTTTTATTTAATGCTATAGACATTTAATCCCTTCGGGATCAGGATCATGTACTTCAAAAATTGGGTTAGAATGTAGCGCAAAACCATCGAACTCACGTTACATCATCTCAT
>CAISKH010000068.1 GCA_903885865.1 uncultured Mucilaginibacter sp. | reverse complement strand
CTGAATACTAAAGGCGATTTCATGGCTTACGGGTTTTATAACGATCAGTCGCGGGTTGCGTTGCGTTTGCTGGAATGGGATGAGGGTGTTATGGTTGATGAGAATTGGTTCCGTAGAAAAGTGGCAGTAGCAGTGGCAGGGCGGAATGATCTGCTGAGTAGTGGTGAAACCAATACCTGCAGGTTGATATTCAGCGAATCGGATTTCCTGCCCGGTTTAATCGTTGATAAATATGCCGGTCATTTAGCGGTGCAGGTGCTTACATCGGGCATGGAAAAAACGATGCCCGTTATTATTAACGAATTGCAGCGCCTGCTAAAACCGGCAAGTATTTTTGATAAAAGCGACACAGCGTCTAGGCTGCACGAAGGGTTGGAAACCTCGAACATTTTACTGGCAGGCGTTGAGCCGTCGGGGTCTGTTGAAGTGAAAGAGAATAATATTCTGTATAATATTAATATTGCAGGCGGCCAGAAATCGGGCTTTTATTGCGACCAGCGCGATAACCGGAAAATTGTTGCCGCTCATGCTAAAGGCAAAAAAATATTGGATTGCTTTTGCTATACCGGTGGCTTTACGCTGAATTGTCTTGCAAATGGAGCCGCATCAGTAACCAGCGTGGATAGCTCGGCACCGGCTATGGAAACATTGAAAGAGAACATCAGCCTGAATAAACTGGATGCAAAAAAACATATTGCTATACAAGCCGATGTAAATAAGCAGCTGCGGGTTTTCAGGGAAGAAGGTGAGCAGTTTGATATGATCATACTCGATCCGCCGAAATACGCGCCCTCACGCTCAGCGCTCGACAGGGCGTTGAGGGCTTATAAGGATCTTAACCGTTTAGCCATGCTACTATTAAATAGCGGCGGGTTACTGGCTACCTATTCCTGTTCGGGCGCTATGGATATGGAAACCTTTAAGCAGGTTATTGCCTGGGCCGCGCTGGATGCCGGCAAACAAGTGCAATTTATCAACCAGTTTTGCCAGCCCGAAGACCACCCGGTAAGGTCTTCATTCCCCGAAGGGGAGTATTTAAAAGGATTATTGTGCAGGGTGTTTTAAAAAAAATGTCATTTCGAACGAAGAGAGAAATCTTAAACACGGTGCATAGCGACCAAAGCATAGCGTTTAAGATTTCTCTCTTCGTTCGAAATGACAGAAACTATAATTTAATCAAACTTAACACTGCCGTAATTTGATTTAACAGTGATCACTTTATCAGCATTACCTTTGCCTATATGCCCCTTGTAGTTTTTTGTTGAGGCACGGCCTTTTTCATCTGTAGGTGTTTTGTAGGTAACATTCGTTGAATTATTGTATATAAAATCTGCATAATGGGTTGTTACATCAAAATCGGCATTCATATCATTTAATGAGCCCAATTTTACTGGGGCAAAAGAGGTGCTAATTGATAAGGTTTTCAGGTTTTTATCTACATCGCCTATTTCCAGCCCTTCATAGCGCACAGTAATATTACCCGAAGTACTCAATTTGCCTATTTTTGCGGGACTATGGTTTATTACCGCATTTAGATTATCCGCAGCATCCAGTTTAAGGCTACCGTATGATAAATTAAGGTCGCTGCCAGCCAGGCTAATTATGTTAGCTGCGCCATATTTTACATTAATATCGCTATTGGTTAATGATTGAGCTATAAGGCCACCGTAGGTGTTGTTAATAGTTACTTTACCCTCCAAAGTTGGTAGTTGAATTAACCCGTATCTGTTGGTAATGCTAACAGCGCTTTTTACCGGCATATACACTGTATAACTTACCACCGTTTTGCGTACAGTAGTTTTACCATTATTGGTCATTGTTCCCCACCAACTTTTAGAACCGTCAATAACTGTTTCAAAAGATACCACGTTGTTTTCTTTGCTATCGGTAATGTTGGTTTGGTCCAATATTTTTTGTGCTTCAGCATCATCGTTGGCATAGGCTTTAATTTGCACATCAACTTTAAACTCTTTTTTTGCCCAGGTGGCTACGGTTACCTTACCATAGCGGTTATCGATCTCCAGCTTATCGTTTCCGTCTGCAGGATAGCTTTTGGTATAATTTTTAATTTTTTCTTTTACCTCGCCGCTTTGAACCTTTTTTTCAATATCGGCATCGCTGGATTCATTGTTAAATTTAAAGCTATTACTAAAACTCCGGGTAAAATTCTTATTAAAGGCAGAATCGAACTTTACATTTATATCCGTGTTTAGCCTTACATTCATATCCCTTAGCCTCACATTCATATCCCTTAACCTCACTGATACCCTGTCCTTTGTATCGGTATTGTTCTTTTTGTTTTCTTCGTTTCTCAGCTCCTGCATTTGCTTTTGTATCTCGCGCTGCTGCTCCTGTAGTTTTCTCATTTTTCGCAGGTAAGCAGTATCCTGCGAGTGCGAAAAATTGATGTCAGGGCTAAAATCGTAAACTCCAGGTGAGGAATATGAATAAGCACGTGGGGCAGACAAAGATGATGAAGCGCTCCCCTCGCCGTTAGAGTTTGCGCTTGCGGCAGGCGCAGGTGATTGGGCTGATGTAGTCTGCGCGTAAATTGCAGTACTACAAGCCACCATGCCTATAAATGTAATTAAGGCAATACTATATATCTTTAGTTTCATTTTTTTTGGGATTTTTAAATTCATTAAATTGTTCAATTACATTAAGTTGCTGATTAAGCACCTCTGTTTGTATTTGCAAGTTCCGGATCATTGCACGTAAAACAGCTTCCTGGTCGGGGCTGGTAGCCAGATCATTATTTAATTTTTTGTAAGTAGAATCCATTTTAGCGATCTCAGCGCTAAACTCATTGTACAATTGCGGGTCTGATTTTGCAATAGTTTTCAGCTCGGTACGCTGGGTTGCTATCAATGAGGTATAATGCACCTGCTGCCTGGCATATTCAGGGTTAATGGCAGCCAGGTTAACCGTTGACCGCTCGTTGTGGAGGTATACAGCAAAACAGGCGCCCATCACTAAAATTACCAGGGCCGCAACCCGCAAAACAAATGCTAACGAAAATGTTTTTTGCACGCTTTTTTGCCCGTTAAATTGCTGCGGTAGTTCATTTTCTATCCTGCCCCATAGGTTTGCCCTGGGTTCAAGATCATCAAATTCTTCCCTGTTGTTTTTTATAAAATCCTCTAATCGCTTGCTCATTGTATTATTCCTTTCCTGTTTAATAGCTCACTTAGCTTCCTTTTTGCTCTTAAAAATTGTGTTCTTGATGTATTTTCTGTAATGCCCAATATTTGCCCTATTTCTTCGTGGTCATACCCTTCCAGCAGGTATAATGATATAACCATCCGGTAACCTTCTGGCAACTCTTTCATAACCTTTTTAATTAAGGCTACTTTATATTGGGTTTCCTCGTAACTGTCATCCGTTTCCTCTTCACTTATATTATCTAATTGTTCGTCGCCTATTTCAACCAGCTCTAATTTTCGTTTCCTCAATAAATTAATAGACCGGCTCACCACTATTTGCTTAAGCCATAAACCAAATGTGGTTTCCTGCCTAAAGTCTGTTATCCGGTTAAAAGCATCTAAAAAGGCTTCCTGCAAAACATCCTCGGCCTCGCCGATATTGCCCACGATACGAAAGGCGACGTTTAACATCGCTTTCGAGTACAGCTGGTAGAGCTCGTAACAGGCTTTTTTACTGCCCTGCTTGCACTCAACCACCAGGTTGTAATGCTTATCGATGAATAAGGCGTCCAAAGTTTTAGCTTTCAGGTTATATGACAGCAGTTTTTTATGAATGTTGCATCAATATGAAATATTTATGAAATTAGGATGAATTTAGCTTAATTCTGCTTCAAAAAAGTATCAATAGCAGCTATAGCATTATTGTACCTTTCCTGCCCGGTACCGGTAATCAGCACATACCTGGCATTTAAAGTATCCAGTTCTTTATACCAAACATCCATAAAATGTTCGCGCATGTGTGGGAAATCGCGAAGGGGGTCTTCCTGCCAGGGCATATCGATATTTAAAAGCAGGTAAAGGTCGTAATGATGTTTGGGTAATTCGTCCAATACTTCCTGCGGGGATTTGCCGAAGATATGGTCGCTCCATATTTTTACGGTGATAAAGGTAGTGTCGCAAATGAGCAGGCCGTTGGCGGTTGGCAGTAGTTCTTTTTCTAAAGAAATTTGGCCATGAAACATATTTATCTCGTCCTGCCAGGTAGGCACATCGGTAAGTTTTTCGCAGTATTCGCGGGCATATTCGGGCACCCAAACCGTATGATAATGCCTGGCCAGAAAAGCAGCCATAGTTGATTTTCCGGTTGATTCAGGGCCAACGACAGCAATTTTCTTTATTTCGGATTTCGGATGTTCGATTTCGGATTTTTGTATCATCAATAATTGCAACTTAAGCCATCAATAAATTTACCATTAAATAAATTCGAAATTGAACATCCGAAATCCGACATTAAACAACCTGTTTCTTCCAATCCCTTTTCCAGTCAATATAACCCAACAAAGCAATACCAACATATATAGCATACATAATGGCAGTAAGATGAAGCCCCTTGAAAAGGTAAACGCCTACATAAATAATATCTACAAATATCCATATTAGCCAGTTTTCCAATACCTTGCGTGCCAGGAAAATTTGAGCAATCAGGCTGCACGCGGTGCAAAAGCTGTCAATAAACGGGTAGGAGGCCGTGGTATATTTTAAAACCGAACCTAAAAAAAAGGTGAATACAACAATTGCTAAACCTGATAAAACCAGCTCATTTTTTTTAATGCGCATAACCGGTGTTTTTTCATCGGACGATGGTTTTTTGCTCCAAAAATACCAGCCGTAAATATTGGTGATCAAAAAATAAACCTGGAGGCCCATGTCGGCAAACAGGTGACTGTTATAAAAAATGAAAATGTAAATGGCTACGCTTATAATGGCCAGGGGCCAGTTCCAAATAATATTTTTGGCAGCCAGGTACACACACAATAAGCCGGTAATAACCCCAATTACTTCCAATAATGATTGGTGCTGCCACCAAATTTGCAGCGCGTGTACAATTCCCATCGCCCAAATATAAAAACAGCCATTGGTTTATCATTGCTGTTCAGTTAATTATAAGTAATTTATTCCCGCAGGTTTTAAGCTATTATGGTATTTTTTCATTAAAAGCAATAAAAAATAGGATTTGTTAATTAAAAACTTTTAAATTTATCCCTAAGATTTAAACACGTCCCGTGTGGATTTTTTTTTGTTAGAATAAAAGCTGATAACAGGGACAAACTACTACAATTTTAATTGTTAATTTTTTT
>CAISKH010000067.1 GCA_903885865.1 uncultured Mucilaginibacter sp. | reverse complement strand
ATGCCTGGGATACAATGGATATATTTTTACCGGAAACCCCGACCTGGCTAAAAAAATAGGCTTGCGTGCAGCACGGAAAATAGAATTTTATAATGGCAAGCTGGATTGCCGTTTACTGGAATATGAATTGTATGAAGGCACCCGGCGGGTGCCGGAGGAATAAATTAGAATACCGAACATTGAATTTTGAATAATGAATGATGAAGTAATACTTCGGTGTTCGATATTCAACATTCGATATTCATTATTAATCATAGAAATGAAAAAAATATTTTTATTTACAATAACACTATTTATCACTGCTAACTGCATGGCGCAGGCTCAACTGGCATTCCCTTTCCAGGGGGGCAAGGGGGTTATGACACGGTTTTTTAAGGACAGCCTAGTTATTTCGCCGCAAATTATACAGAAAAAAGCAACAGGAACCGCTGTTATTAAATTTACAGCCGATGAGAAAGGCATCATCAGGAAAATGATAGTTTATTATGCCGATGACCTTATATTAACACAACCAATTATTGAGGCCCTGAAAAAATCAAATCATAAATGGATAATTCCTGACAATGAAAAATCGCATGATTTCATTATTTTATTTACTATAGGTTTTACAACACCTGCTACTAGTAATCCCGCTTTGCAAAAAGCCGTTTACGACTTCTATAGCCACCGTAAACCCATATTATCCTATGACCAGGTTCCGTTAGATATGGCTACATTATTGCCCTCGGTGGTCATAAATTACGACCCCGGACCGTAATAATGTTTTTTAATTGCCTGAAAATTAATTAAATAATCAAAACCGACTGCCTGTAAATTTCGTTAGTGGTTGTGGTAACTTACTGCTAATATGGACAATACGGTAGATTTAAAAATAAAAGCTATAGCGGCCAATATCAGGCATAAAAGGGAGCAGAAAAATTATACCCAGGAATACCTTGCCTTTAAATTAAATATTTCGCAAAACGCTTACAGCAAAATAGAGCTGGGTTATACCAAAATAACCGTAGAAAGGCTTTTTCAAATTGCCGGCATTTTAGAGTTGGATATTATTGAACTCATTGTACCGGACAGGAAAATTTAATCAATATAGCCATTACGGTGCTGTTAGCAAAGCTATATTTGCAATTATAACCGGCAAATATGGATCACGCTGAAATTATTACTAAAACAATACGTTTTGTTAAAGATACCCTGAAAAATGCCGAAGGCGGGCATGACTGGTGGCATATTTACCGGGTTTGGAACAATGCCAAACTGATAGCAGAAACCGAATCTGCCAACCTGCTTATTGTTGAGCTGGCTGCCCTGCTGCATGACATTGCCGATAGCAAATTCAACAACGGCGATGAAGAAATTGGCCCGGCAACGGCTGGTAACTATTTACGAAGCATAGGTGCTGACGAAGAAACTACGCTGCAGGTGCAGCAAATTATACGGCATTTGTCTTTTAAATCAGGATTTGATGAGCAGGTATTTAATTCGCCCGAATTAGCCATAGTGCAGGATGCCGACCGGTTGGACGCTATGGGCGCCATTGGCATTGCCCGCACCTTTAGCTATGGCGGGTTTAAGGGCCGGGAGATATATAACCCTGAAATTGAACCCGATCTGCAGTTGAGCAAGGAGGGTTATAAAAATTCAACCGCGCCTTCTGTTAATCATTTCTACGAAAAACTATTATTGCTGAAAGACAAAATGAATACCCCAACCGGCAGGCAGCTCGCCCAACAACGGCATGAGTTTATGGAGGCTTATTTAAAACAATTTTATTTGGAATGTAGTTTTAAATAATATTTTTAGACAAGTCTAAAAATATTATTAGCTTTGGCTAATTATTAAAATAGATCTGTTAACATAGGCTTAATACAAAACCCACATATTTGCCGGATATATGAAAAAATGCCTTATCCTTTGTAGTATATTGTTGATCACGATAAAATTTGCATCCGCGCAGGATACCGTTAAACAGGAACGCTTTAGTTTTCATTTTCAGCAAACTATTATTACCCAATATAAAACCGCGTTCAATGCCCCTTATAGCGGCCAGAACAGTTTATCGCCCCAGGAAGAGACACAAAGCTCTATTACCACAACTTTTTTTGGTGCGGCCCGGCTTTGGAAAGGCGCTGAGGCTCATTTTGATCCTGAACTATCGGGCGGGGCGGGTTTGAGTCAAACCTTAGGGGTCGCCGGTTTCCCAAATGGCGAGACCTTTAGGGTAGGCGGGGTTCAGAACAAAATTTATATAGCCCGCCTGTATTTTAAGCAAACTTTTGAATGGGGAAATGAAAAAGACACCATTGCTGCCGACGCGGATGTATTAGGGGGCTTAAAAAGCAAACGGTATTTTTCTTTCGCCGTAGGAAAATATAATATGGGCGATTTTTTTGATCAAAATAATTTCAGCCATGATCCGCGCGCGCAGTTCATGAACTGGGCCCTTATGGATAATGCGGCCTGGGATTATCCCGCCAATACCCGCGGCTACGTAATAGGCAGTTATGCTGAATTCGGACAACCTGACTGGACACTCCGTTTTGCATTTACTATGTCGGTTACCCACGAAAACGCGTCGGTTTGGGATGCAAATATTGCCAAAGCCAATACGCAAACCATCGAGTATGAAAAACGATACGTATTAAACGGCCAAAAAGGGACATTGCGACTATTGGGTTTTTTAAATAACGGAAAGTTTGGCAATTACCGCCAGGCCATTGCCCAAAACCCGTCAGCGCCAAACGTTGATACCACGCAGGCCTATGGGCGGCATAAATACGGTTTTGGCATTAACGCAGACCAGTACCTGGCCAAAGATTTTGGCGTATTTGCCAAGGCCAGCTTTAACGACGGCCGTACAGAAACCTGGTTTTTTACCGAAATAGACCGCTCCGTTACATTTGGCGGGGTATTAAAGGGTGCCTCATGGAAACGGGATGATGATGAATTGGGGTTGGCATTTATAGGCAACGGCCTTTCGGCGCCGCACCGCGATTATATGGCCGCAGGCGGTTACGGGTTTTTAATTGGCGATGGCAAACTGAATTACGCCCCCGAAATGATAGCCGAACTCTATTATAAGGTTAATGCTTACCAGCATAAATTCTGGTTAACCCCCGATTACCAGTTTATTATAAACCCTGCTTATAATAAAGACCGGGGCCCGGTTAATGTTTTTTCTATACGGGCGCATGTGGAGTTTTAAATTCAGCCGGCCTGGTATTATTAAACCAGTAAGCATTTATTAACCGGGATATGTCTTCATTTTTACCCGATACAAAATCAAGCTTTATAGAAACATCGGCCGCAGTAAAATACCTTCTTATTTTATAGCCGAGGTATTTTAACCGCGTATTAAAGTATTTCCGGGGGTCTTCCAGGTTCACTATTAAATTACCCCTGCTTTTAAAATCTCTTTCGGCAACCTTTATTTCTGCAATATCATGCCAGTTAATGGAAAAACCGCCTATATTATCAATTAAAAATTGGGGCGTTAAAACTATGGCGGGCTTTTTTCGCAGCATAGCAAAAGTCATCGGGAATACCCACCACCAAAACCCTGCCGGTAACAATAAAAACAATGATCCCACCAGGCCATAGGACGGTCTTGAAAAAAAAGTATAGTACATCTCAAAAGATACATACAGTACAAGCAAGGTAAGCGCTGAGATCCAAATAGGTTCAAATTTAAATTCGGCTTTTTCTTCCATCAATTATTTAGCTTATTTGGCACAGCGAATGTAAAAAAACCAACACAAATACCATAACATATATAAACATCGTTAATTCGCAGTATGAAACGAATAGCTACCCTAATTATACCCCTGTTAGTATTAATAGCCACTGCAACGGCGCAAACAAAGGTCACGCGGTCGGCCATTAAATTTCAAATAAAAAATTTGGGAATAAATATCGACGGCACCATCGGCGGTTTGCAGGCAAACGTTCAGTTTAACCCGGCGCAATTAAATACAGCCGCTATGGAAGCTTCGGCCGATGTAAATACCGTTAATACCGACAACGACCTGCGCGATAACAGCCTGAAAAGCGACGAGTTTTTTGATGTGCCTCGTTTCCCGAAGATCACGATGAAGTCGGTTTCATTTAAACATAAAAGCGGCGATAAATACACCGGCCAGTTTAACATCACCATTAAAGATAAAACCAAACTGTTTGAGATACCCTTTACCTACACAGAAACGGGAGGCGCCGCTGTTATAAAAGGCGGCTTTAAACTAAACCGTCTTGATTTTGGCATAGGCGAATCAAGCATGGTTTTAGCAAACGATGTAGCGGTAAGTATTGAGGTGGAGGTGGATAAGTAGATGTGCAGATGAAAGGCGGCGCCCCTTTGTGACTAGGATGGGCGCTTCAAGAGAAAAATCCTAAACGCTATGCAAAGTTCGCTATGTATGGCGTATAAGATTTCTCTCTATCGTTCGAAATGACAATTAGAATTATGATTTTGTAGGTAAACTAAAATTGAACCTTACGCGTTGGTAAGTTCAAGTTTCTGTACATATTTTTCTACCGCTTCGGTAGAGGTTTTGCCGGCTTTAACCGCTTTTTTCAATTCATCCTGGCTGATGCCAAACTCTTTCGTCCAATAATCCATCTCAAATTCTTCGCCGGTAAATGGACGTTTGTTGTTAGGTAAGCTGTCTTTTATTTTGCGTTCCATAATAAGTGCACTTTGATTTTCAATTATACGTAATGCAGATTACGCTACAGTTAATGTTATGTTAATAAAATGTTAAGTCTTTGCATTTTACATCTCTGCTATCAGTATCATCACAAACCATATGCCACATAATTGCCTGTACAGACACAGGCAACGGCTTGAGAGCAAACTTTTTTTTTATTCTTTGCAGCTTATTTGTCAATTAGAAAATGTTTTGGATATATTTACTTACCAATTTCTATTATAAACAACTATTTAATAAACCATCATGAAAACAACTAAACTATTGCTTGTACTAGTATGTACATTTATTACACTTTCTGCTGCTGCGCAGCCAAATCAAGCAGCAAAATCAAAAGGGATGACCTTGCAAATGGATTTCGTAGTTGCGAAAGAAAAAAGCGCAGACTTTGAAAAAATGTACCGTACTATTTATGTACCTGCCCTGAAGACTCGTAAAGGCTACCTGGGTTCTAAACTTATACGCCTTTTCGCTGATAATTATGAAAAGCAAATATTGGCTGAACCTACGATCTATAATTATCAGATGCAGCTATATTTTGACAGCGAAGAGAACCGAAAGGCTTGGGTAGCAAGCGATATACATGTAAAAAAAGCATGGCCTAGCGCCGTGGCTCTTGCCAAAAAAGTTATATGGCATGGATATGATGTGGTTGACGATGATAATAATCAGCGATAATACAATTTAACCAATTAAAATAATTCTAGATTATGAATCGATCGCTTGTATTGCTGCTAATAGTTTTATCAACTTCAGCAACTGCTCAGTCCTTAAAAGACCGCGTTATTCCTAATGACCCTACGAAATACAAGCTGTATACGGCCATACACGGCGGGGCCGGCGCAATGGACCTCGTACCCATGATAACCAGCAAGGATATGACGACCAACTTCCTTTACCTGCATTCGGGGGTTATCCATCCAAAATCAAGCATCGGGCATCATTTTCACCATACTATCGAAGAGATGTTTGTACTGCTTACCGGAGAGGCCGAGTTTACCGTAAACGGCCGCACCTCGAAAATAAAGGCGCCGGCCATGGTTCCGTGTACAATGGGAAACTCCCATGCTATATATAACCCATCGGATCAACCTGTTCGCTGGCTCAACTTTGGCGTAAGCACCATAAAAGGCAAAGGGCAAAATTTTGACCTGGGCGATACCCGTGTTGGCGCTGCACTTGACCCTATCCCGGTATTTGTATCGGGCCGGCTGGAGCGCGACAAACTCAGGGCCAACAATCCCGCTTATCCGGGTAAAGGCGTTCTTTATCGTCGTATTTTCGGGCCCGAAATTTTCAAGACCAACTGGGACCATGTTGACCACGTTTTATTACCTGCGGGTACCTCGGCAGGGCCGCGCAGCCTCGATGGCTTTGAAGAAGTTTATTTCGTAGTAAAAGGCTCCGGAACAGTTACTATCAATAATGAAACCGCCGCCATCACACCTGAAAGCGCTTTTTTCGGTTTGTTGGGCGAAAAGGTATCACTTGCCAATACCGGGAAAGATGATTTGGAATTACTCGTTATCGGTGTAGCAAAGCAAAAGGGGTTATAATATAACGGGCGATGATGATAACCGGAAATAGGCGCCAACTTTATTTAAAGACACTATCACAACAATAAATTATGAGATCGACATTAACTAACAGAATTATTTTCAGCGGCTTGCTGGCTATGGGTTTAACTGTTCTTTCACAGTGCAAACCTGCTTCACCTGAAGAGAAAAACAAGGACCTTATTGCCCAATATAATTTAACGGTCAGGGAAATTCCGGGGCTTCCAAAAACAAGCATTGAATCGAACCTTAAACCGCTTACGGTAACGGGCCTTGATAAATTGGATAGTATTACACTGTACCCCGGTGTTAAGGCTAAGCTATTTTGGGGCAGCGGCGCTATGGGCGGTATATTGCAGTTAGAACCCAATGCAAAAATTCCGGAAGAAGTTTTACCAGCCAACGAGTTTTTGTTTGTTCTGGACGGATCGATAGCACAAACTATAAATGGCGCGCCGGTTACCATGATCTCAAAAAAACGTGAGGACCCCGATGGCACGCATGGCGGTACCCCGGTAACCCCTTTTGTATATCTTGAAAAAGGAAGCAAGAACTCGGCTACTGCCGGAGCATCTGGCGCAAAACTGATGGAGGTTTATAGTCCGTTGCGGCTCGACTATTTGAAAAAAGCAGGGGTAACCAATCTTCCTGCAGAAGTCGCCGATATTGCAACTACCCAAACGCCCAATGTGGCCCCCAATAAGGTTTATAATTTATATGATATCCAGCTTTCAGCACTTAACGCAGACGCAAATTCAAGGTTAATTTCCGGAAAAAATATGCAGCTGAGCTTTTTTTACCTGGACCCCAATTCGGCTTTTCCGCGCCATATACACCCCGAAGAACAGATGATGTTTACTTTACGCGGGGCTGCCGACGAGATCCTGCTTGACGGGCAACAGGCCGTAAAAGCAAACGATATTGTACGTATGCCGGCAAATGTAGTGCATGGCGCTAATGTTGGGCCTCTCGGTTGCGATGGAGTAGATATATTCTGGCCCGCGCGCGCTGATTACCTGGACAAAGATAAGGCACGGATGGCCGCTTACCATGCTATTGTTCCGGAAGATGCTAAGGTAGATGAGATAGTTGATGGCGCGAAAACAAAACCTGGAATAGTTTTTACCGAAGGGCCAAAATGGATGAATGGCAAACTTTATTTTTCGGACCAGTTTTTCGATCAGAAATTTGGTGGTAATCCGAAAAAAAGCGCGACTGTGGTAATGAATGCCAATGGCAGCTACCGGTATATTACGGCGGGTAAAATGCAAACCAACGGCCTGTATCCTTATAAAAACGGCCACCTGATTGCATGCGATATGATGGGCCACAGGGTAGTTGAGATGACCACCACGGGCGAAGTTGTAAAAGTAATTGCCGATAAATACGATGGAAAATCGCTCGATGGCCCTAACGACCTGGTAGCGGATGCAAAGGGCGGGGTATATTTTACCGACCCGCAATTTACCATGGACGCCGTTAAGTTTCAACCCGGCAGGACGGTTTATTACGTTTCGCCCGATGGAAAAATAAAAAGGCTTTTCAAACCCAATGAATTTGCAATGCCAAACGGACTGGCATTATCGCCCGATGGAAAAACGCTGTATGTTGACAATACCTATGATGATGAAACCTGGTACCCGGTAAAAAGCAAAAAAGGCAACTTTATATGGGCCTATGACGTGAATGCCGACGGAACCGTAAGTAACGGCCGCAAGTTTTGCAAATTATTCCTGACAGAAAAAGTGCTTGACCGGCAAGCAAAATCGTCAAGCGCCGATGGTATGGCTATTGATAAAATGGGCAATATTTATGTTAGTACTTTTTCGGGCGTGCAGATATTTAACGCTAAAGGTGTTTATATAGGCAACATTAATTCACCTACGTTCCCGGTAAGTTGCGGTTTTGGGGGCAAGGATATGAAAACGCTTTATATAGCCAGTTTTACCCATATTTATAAGATACAAACTAATATGGTAGGGTTTGTGCAGTATTGATAGGTCATAAACCGCTGTCCGGGTCGGAGATTCAGATTGTGAAGGACATTAAAATGTAATCAGAAGAAAAATGGACTAATGTTGGCGGACAAATCCAGCTTAAAAGTAAATATGGTTCCAAATAATAAAATCAGCGACAGAGCAGGGCTAACATTAGCAATTGCTTGCGCAGTAACAATTATCGTTTTAATATTTACTGATTTTTATTATCCCTATATTACTGAAAAGTATGCCTTTACCCTTTCAATAGTAATAGGACTCATGACTGGAATAATAAGTGCAATAGCGCTCCTATATTTCCAGGAAAAACATTATGAACGAAAAATAAATCTTTACTATTCAGAGATTGCCGGACATTATAAAAGAATGGACATTTGACAGGATAACGCAGGTGACACAGAAATTCAAAATATGAAATCAGAAAACGAAAACTTGGACATTTATCTGACACACGTTCAAGGGACCCATAGCTTAAAATTTATTGCTAACTATTGGAAAAGCGCAAATGCAAAAGTTGAGGGGACAATTGAGTTCAATGAAAAAAGTGGCATTGCTGCATCTGGACGTTATAGGTACACAG
The DNA here is from genome assembly GCA_903885865.1 of uncultured Mucilaginibacter sp. Classification (GTDB taxonomy): domain Bacteria; phylum Bacteroidota; class Bacteroidia; order Sphingobacteriales; family Sphingobacteriaceae; genus Mucilaginibacter. The sequence continues at coordinate 2,241 of CAISKH010000067.1, read as the reverse complement.
TGGGTGCAGGCTATGTTGGACAATCGGGAACATATAAAATATACCGGCTTGAAGAAGACAAAACCAAGTTGTTGGTTCAATACCATCATCTATTTCCAAGAAAACTCGAATATAATCCTGACAAAAACAGAGGTTGGGAAGTTTGGCAAAAACAATAGTATTCGGAACTTACCTTCTCCCAAGCTACCGTAAGTATACTCATGGCTGGGCACCCTTGTCGTGCATGTAATGATAAGTCAATATTGTTTCCCATTTAAAAATTCTTTCTATAATAATTACTTAAATAATTTTAAATTTGCTATATGACAACATTAACCGTTGAAATTGGCAAGGATAAAGACCTGTTGGCACTAAAGGAATTTGCCGACGGATTAGGATTAAAATACCAGGTAGAAGAGCGTGAAGGTATGTTGTATACAGATGAAGTAAAAAATATGCTCGATAAGCGTTACCATGATTACCATGAAGGTATGGTTGCCACTGTAAGCGCAGACGAAAGCCAAAAGAAAATACAGGATTTGCTTGCTGCCAAAAGTAAGTAATGGCTTATCAGTATAAGCTTCATCCGTTTGCCCAGGAAGAATACGAATCTTCGGTATCCTGGTACCTCAAAAGGAGTTTAAAGGCAGCATCAAATTTTGTAAAAACGGTCGACAACGCATTTCTCCATATTTGTAAAGATCCGAAACGCTGCCGCAATGAGTATAAACATTATTATGAATACACTGTTCATAAATATCCTTTTACCATTGTTTATGCAATTGAGGAAAATCAGCAAATGATTATAATAATTGCCATCTACCATCAAAAACGAAAACCGGGTAATAAGTACAGGTAATAACTTTATGTCTTCGCAGATTCGCAGAGAATTCCGCGTTATGGAAACAGCGGCATATTCGTGCTCTGGTGTCGTCTTTTATCTTTTCTCCCCTGCGTTCACAAGCGTTCACGGAGCGTTCACGAGCGTTCACGCTCAAAAATCGTGAACACTTTTATTGTTTGATTACCAAAAGGTTAGTTATTTGGTTATTGGTTATTAAGGGTTACCCCCAATAACTTAATAACCCAATAACCCCCACCTAACAATAACTTAACAAAACCCTAACCCAATCAACGTATTCAACCCCATCAACCAATCACTAAAATCGTAACTTTACGTTTATGAAATTACGTGTACTGGTTTTTATAAACGCGCTGGCGGTAGCTATAACCTTGTCAACGGTAAACTATTATTTTAAGCACAGCCTTTACGATCTGTCTATCACCTTCCTGGCCACTATTGTTACCAGCTTTATTGTTTTTTATTATTTGATAGAAAAATATATCTACTCGAAAATAAAGCTCATTTACAAGCTCATCCATAACCTAAAGCTGGGCCGCGACCTGCGCGACGCCTTAGGCGAGCATGTAAGCTCTGACCCAATTAATGATGTGGAAAAAGAGGTGGAAGAATGGGCCCGCCAAAAGAAAACTGAAATAGACGACCTGCGCACGCAGGAAAAATTCAGGCGCGATTTTTTGTCGAACATTTCGCATGAATTTAAAACGCCGCTGTTTGCCATACAAGGCTATATAGAGGCACTGCAGGATGATGATTTTGACGACCGCGAACTGGCGCGCCAGTTTTTAGACAAAGCATCGAAAAACGTAGACCGCCTGAGCTATTTGGTGAAGGATTTGGATGAGATATCAAAACTCGAGTCGGGCGAGCTGCCCATTAACTACACCAAATTTAAAATTAACGACCTGATCAAAGAAGTTTTGGAGTCGCTGGAGATGAAGGCGCGGCAGCATCAAATTAAATTAATATTCAAGCAAAAATATGATGAGCCTATACTAGTTACTGCCGACCGCGAAAAAATAACCCAGGTGCTGGTTAATTTGATAGACAATTCGTTCAAGTATGGGAAGGAGGACGGCAGTACCTGGATAACTTTATTCGACCTGCATGAACAGGTATTGGTTGAGGTTACCGATGATGGCGTAGGGATCGAAGAAAAATATCTACCCCGGCTTTTTGAACGCTTTTTCCGCACCGATACCAGCCGTTCGCGGCAAATTGGCGGCTCGGGCCTGGGGCTGGCCATTGTTAAGCATATTGTTGAGGCACATCAGCAAACCATTAATGTCCGCAGCACCGAAGGGTTGGGCTCAACCTTTGGTTTCACATTGCAAAAAGCCAAGCCGGGTTTACAATTCCCTAACATTCCCATTCTAAAAAATTAACATTAATTTAACATT
>CAISKH010000066.1 GCA_903885865.1 uncultured Mucilaginibacter sp. | reverse complement strand
GTTATCGCGTATATGTTCGCCTAAAACCTGGCCCTCATAAACATCAACTCCAGGATCAATATGGAAACGCCCACGGTCCTGCAGTTTATCAATGGCAAAAGCGGTTGTTTTACCGGTATCCATTGATACCAGTACCCCGTTCGATCGGCCCGGTATAACGCCTTTCCACGGCTCGTACGATTTAAAGCGATGGGCCATTATAGCCTCGCCGCCGGTTGCGGTAAGCACGTTGTTACGCAACCCGATAATACCGCGCGCCGGTATTTCAAATTCCAGGTGCTGCAAATCGCCTTTGGGTTCCATTACCAGCAGGTCGCCTTTGCGCTGGGTTACCAACTCAATAACCTTACCGGCTACTTCGCCCGGCACATCTACTATCAATGTTTCAACCGGTTCGCATTTTACACCGTCAATTTCTTTTATAATAACCTGCGGCTGGCCCACTTGTAACTCATACCCTTCGCGGCGCATGGTCTCGATCAAAACCGATAAATGCAATATACCGCGCCCATAAACCAGGTACGAATCGGGCGATTCAGTTTCCAGAACCTTAAGCGCCAGGTTTTTTTCAGTTTCTTTATATAAGCGGTCGCGCAAATGGCGAGAGGTTACAAACTTGCCCTCCTTACCAAAAAATGGCGATGTATTAATGGTGAACAGCATATTCATTGTAGGCTCATCAATATGAATTACCTCCAGTTGTTCCGGCTTATCAAAATCAGCAATGGTATCGCCTATGTCAAAGCCATCAATACCTACAACTGCGCAAATATCGCCTGAACTTACTTCGGTAGTTTTTACTTTTCCTAACCCTTCAAAAGTATACAGTTCTTTTATTCTTGATTTTTGTATGGTACCATCGCGCTTCATTAATGATACCGGCATATTTTCTTTTACCGTACCACGTGCAACACGGCCTATAGCAATACGGCCCACAAACGACGAATAATCCAGCGAAGTTATCTGCATTTGCAGCGTACCTTCGCTAACAGGAGCCGGCGGAATGTTTGCCAGTATGGCATCCATTAAGGGGAAAATATCAGTTGTTGGCTTTTTCCAGTCGGTACTCATCCATCCTTGTTTGGATGAACCATAAATTACCGGAAAATCCAGCTGGTCTTCGGTAGCGTCGAGGTTATAAAACAACTCAAATATTTGTTCGTAAACTTCTTCGGGGCGGCAATTTTCTTTGTCAACCTTGTTTACCACCACAATAGGTTTTAAGCCTAAAGCCAGGGCCTTTTGCGTAACAAAACGGGTTTGGGGCATGGCACCTTCAAAAGCATCGCAAAGCAACAAAACGCCATCAGCCATTTTTAATACACGCTCAACCTCGCCGCCAAAGTCGGCGTGGCCCGGTGTATCAATAATGTTGATCTTAACATCTTTATACATTACCGAAACGTTTTTTGAAACGATGGTAATACCCCGCTCGCGCTCCAGGTCGTTATTATCCAATATTAATTCACCAGTCTGCTCATTATCCCTGAAGATGGCGCAACTATGTAATATCTTATCAACCAGGGTGGTTTTACCATGGTCAACGTGCGCTATGATCGCAATATTTCTTATTTTTTGCATGAAATGCCTTTAAAATTTGGCGCAAAGGTACGGTTTAAAAGTGGGGGTTGAAAGCGCTAAAGAGATTTAGCTGTATAGTTTACAAAAATATAACTAACAGATTACATTTATGGAATACGCCTGGAAATACCGGTCAGCAGAAACAATCGATAAATTCTCAGCCATTGCCTGTGCAATAAGTAAACGGTCAAAGGGGTCTTTATGGTGATAAGGCAAGCAATTATCCCATATCAAAGTAAAAAAACATAAGTTAGATACGAGGTGTTACTTATATGCGTATATATAATAATATTGTATTAATTTTGTGACCATGAATATACAAGCAATCCTGATCTTAATAATATTTGCAGCAGCCGTATTCTATATCTGCAGGTTGATGTACCGGAATTTGTTTGCAAAAAAAAGTTGCGGCGACAACTGCAAATGCGGAGTTGATTTTTCGGGCATTGACCTGGATAAAACCAATAAATAAACGATAGCCGATTATTATAACCCAATAAATTTTTATTAAACTATTTTTAATAAATGCCCAATAAGCAGGTTTTTCAAGCTGACACCCCTGGCAGGTGGAACCGTTTCAAATGGCTTAGCCGAATATTAATGATCGTACTCGCGGGCAGCGTACTGGGTTCAGTTATTACCATAACATCAAAACAATACCCTAATTTACCTAACTTAAATCCGGCCCCAAGGAAACTATCAAAAGAGGAAGTACTGCAATTAAAAAAAACCACCAAGTTTAAAGATTTTAAAGCGCAAAAATCGCAAATAGAGCAGATCATCCGCGACAGAATCGCCCATCAAAAAAAACGCCCCAATAATAAAGACCGTATTAACGCGGGCTTTTATCTGCCGTGGGAACCCCAGGCCTATAATTCGCTGGTCGACAATATATCAAAATTGGATATGATCGTATCCGAAGGCTTTTTTGTTAAGCCGGGTGCTGACACAATAATGGCCAAAATTGATACCGGGCTAATGAATGTAAATAGAAAATACAAAAAGCCTGTGTTGATCACCATCTCTAATTATGTTAATACGAACAACATTTCGGGTTACTATGATACTAAGGATATCAATCGTATACTTAAAAGCAAAAAACTGCGCGCCACTTTCATTAACAGCATCCTTAACCAATTATTTAAATATAAATTCACAGGGGTTGATCTTGATCTGGACGATATAAAAGACCGCAATACAGCTGATTATATTGCGTTCCAGCAAGAGCTGTATCGGGTGCTGCATTCGCGCGGGTTCCTGGTAACTCAAAACGTTGTTCCGGAGGATGAACAGTTTGATATAACACGCCTGCAGCATTTTAACGATTACCTGTTTATTATGGCTGTTGATCAGCATAATGACGGTAGCAATGCCGGCGATATATCAAGCCAGCAATGGGTTGAAGAAATATTGGATAACGTTTGTTCAAAAATACCAAGTGAAAAAATAATTTTAACTATTGCCGCCGGCGGGTTCGACTGGCCCGAAAACAATGTGGGCGCATCAGTAGGCTACCAGCGTGCCATGAGCAGCGCACAAACAAATAAGAGGGTTATTACTTTCGATCCGGTATCGGCCAATCTTCATTATACTTACACCGATGAGCGGGAATTAAATCACACGGTTTATTTTGCTGATGCCGCCACCAATTTTAACATTATTCGCATGGCGGATGACTGGGCTACAGGCGGTGTAGCCTTATGGCGCCTGGGTTTTGAGGATCCGCGTTTATGGGCCTTTTTTCAAAAAAATCTTTCTATTGATTCATTAAGAAAAACCGGCATCGATATTAAAAGATTAACCCGCGTGGGCCTCAACAACCGGATCGATTATGAGGGCGACGGCGAAGTGCTTGACCTGATGACCACCCCCGATACCGGTAAAATTGATATACAATTCGACCAAAAAAACTTTGTTATCACTAACCAACAGTATATAAAGTTGCCTACAAAATACGTTATCAGGAAATATGGTTATGCCGAGAAAAAAATTGTTTTAACTTTTGATGACGGCCCCGACCCTGATTATACACCGCAAATATTAAATATACTAAAAAAGGAACATGTACCTGCCGCGTTTTTTGTGGTAGGCGAAATGGCCGAAAAAAACATCCCGATTTTGCGCCGCGAATATGAGGAAGGATATGAAATTGGTAACCATACCTTTTTTCACCCGGATATATCAACCATAAGTATTCAACGGGTAAATTTAGAGCTTAACGCTACACGTAAGCTCATTGAATCTGTAACCGGAAGAAGCACCATTTTATTCAGACCCCCCTTTAATGCGGATGCCGAGCCCGAAACGTTGGCCGAAGTTATACCGGTAGCGGAAAGCAGGAAGCAAAGCTATATTACCATAGGGGAATCTATTGACCCATGGGACTGGCTGCCCGGCGTAACTGCCGACAGTATATTTGCCCGGGTAAAAAGGCTGAGAAATAATGGCTCGATGTTACTGCTGCATGATGCCGGCGGCGACGGCAGGCAGGCAACTGTAGATGCGCTGCCCGAAATTATACACTATTTTAAAGCGAATGGTTATCAATTTACCACCATTGCCGATGTTTTAGGGAAAACCAGGGATGACCTCATGCCCCCCATTAAGGACGATGCCAACAGCGGCATTATGGGCACATTATACAATATATTTATAATTGGCTTTTTTTACGGCAACTGGTTTTTATTCTACCTGTTTTTATCGGCTATTTTCCTGGCTATAGGCCGTATTGTATTGATAGGGGTTTTAGCGATGAGGCAATACGCCGAAAACAGGAGTTTTAAAGGATACAGAAACAGGATAACTAATAATCATCAATACCCGGTGAGCATTATTGTTCCGGCCTATAACGAGGAGATAACGGTTTTAAAAACCATAAAAAGCTTACTAAAAACAGAGTACGAAACGTTCGAGATCATTGTAGTTGATGATGGCTCAAAAGATAAAACCTACGAAGTTGTTAAAGAGGCTTATGGTGATAACCCGCGTGTAATTATATTGAGTAAGCCCAACGGCGGTAAGGCATCGGCTTTAAACTTTGGGATATCACATGCCAAATATGATTTTGTGGTTTGCATAGACGCCGATACGCAGTTAAAAAAGAATGCTGTTTATAATTTAATGGCCTGTTTTACTGACGACGAAATTGGCGCAGTGGCAGGTACCGTTAAAGTAGGTAATGAAAACAATATTATTACCCGATGGCAGTCTATTGAATACATTACCTCGCAAAATATGGACCGGCGCGCTTTCGATCTCATCAACAGCATTACTGTTGTTCCGGGCGCTATAGGGGCCTTCAAAAAATCGGCTGTTTTTGAGGCCGGAGGTTTTACTTCTGATACCCTGGCTGAAGATTGCGACCTGACTATGCGCATACTTAAAAAAGGCTATATTATAAAAAATTGCGCCGACGCGATAGCTTATACTGAGGCACCTGAAACATTGCGCACACTATTAAACCAACGCTTCCGCTGGAGCTTTGGCGTGATACAAAGCTTCTGGAAAAACCGAAACGCGTTATTTAATAAAAAGTATAAGTATTTCGGCGTGGTGGGTATGCCTAATATCCTCATCTTCCAGATCATATTACCCTTATTTTCTCCCCTTGCCGACTTAATGATGATAATAGGCCTGTTTGGCGACAAGCCAGGCAAAATATTAATTTATTACGTTCTATTCGTACTGATAGATTTCGTTGTAGCCATCCTGGCTTTCTGGATGGAAAAAGAGGATTACAAAAAACTGATCTACATTATTCCGCAGCGCTTTATATGGCGCCAGCTCATGTATTATATTTTGTTTAAAGCCATACGTAAAGCCATGAAAGGCGAGCTAAGCGGCTGGGGCGTTATTAAACGCACAGGCAATGTAAAGGAGGCGGTGAGCGGCGGGTAAGGCAGTACAATCTTCGCTCGAACTGAAAATTATTCTTAAATTACCGCATCAAATTTTCTCTAATCTCTAATCTCTACTTCTCAATCAAACAAACCGCATAGGCAACTACGCCTTCTTCGCGGCCAATAAAGCCCAATTGCTCATTGGTGGTAGCTTTAATAGAGATATCATCTTCGCTTATTCCGGCAGCGCTGGCTATATTGGTTTTCATGGCGGGGATATGCGGGTTTATTTTAGGCGCCTCCAAGCACACCATCGCGTCAATATTGCCTATTTGCCAGCCCTTTTCTTTTAATAAAACCACTACCTTTTGCAGCAATATTAAGCTGCTTATGCCTTTCCATTGCTCGTCGGTATTTGAAAAGTGAAAGCCAATATCGCGCAAATTGGCGGCGCCCAACAATGCATCGCAAATAGCGTGTAACAGCACATCTGCGTCTGAATGGCCGAAAGCGCCTGCATGATGTGCTAAAGTAACTCCCCCTAAAACAAACGGATGTTGTTCTTTTAACTGATGAACGTCAAAGCCAAAGCCAACTCTCACCTTGCCCATTTTATTTTTTGGCGCCGAAGTTAATAGACAAGGAAAACCTGAGCGTATTAGATAACGGGCTGGTTGCCTGGCTGGCAGCTATGTATGAAAAGTCGAACCTGTAAATATCGTACTTTATGCCCAGGCCTAAAGTAACATACCTGCGACCGCCTTTGGCCGGATTTTCATAAAACCCTCCCGCCCTTAATGCAAATTGCTGGTCATACCAATATTCAACACCGGGCGAAAAAGTTATTTCCTGAAATTCCTCAGTAAGCCCTCCGGGCGCATCTGTAAACGACCCAAAAATACCGGCCGGCACAGAAACATTATCATCTTTACCTTGAATAATATTGCCATTAGAATCCCTTATAGGCGGAGTGGGCACTAATAACTTATTTAGGTCGAGTGCAAATGTTAACTGGTTTGATTCATCAAGGTTTAATGTATTAGCAACGCCTATTTTTAAATTGGTTGGCAAAAAGTAGAACGGCCCTGCAGTTGAATAGCTCATCTTCGACCCGATATTTGAAATATCTACGCCATATGCGAAAACCGCGTCTTTATTAAATTCCTGGTACGATGTTTTATGATATAAAGAAACATCGGCTGCTACCGAGTTACCCAAACGGGTTTGCTGGGTTGTGCCTGTCGCGAATGATTGATTGGATAAATTTGAATGGATATAGCGTAAAGTTAGGCCCAATGAAAAATTGTTGCTAAATTTTCGGGCAAACGATCCGTCTATAGCAAATTCATTTGGCCGGTAGGTACCCTGGTCGTTCTGACTAGCATCAATCAATTGTATCGATCCCAGGTTAAAATAACGCAAGGAGGCCCCAATGCTGTTTCTGTTATCAATCTTATGCGCATAGCTAAGGTATGATAGGCTAACATCGGGTACCAAATGCCGCAGCCAGGGGCTGTATGATAAAGATATACTGTTACTGGCGCTATCGATAAAGGCAAGTTTTGAAGGGTTCCAGAAATTTGCATTTACATCAGGCGATATGGCAACGCCCGCCTCGCCCATAGCCCCTGACCGGGAATCGGGCGATATAGTTAAAAAAGGCACCGCCGTAGGAATAGAATTTGAATTACTTCCGTTGGTATTGGTTTGAGCAAATGCAAACGAGGGAAGCAAAAGGTAGAAAAAAGCAGCCTTTACGTAAGAAAACTTCATTATTTAACCGTTTTTTGTTTAATTGCTAAATATAGGCTAATTATGTTCTTTTGGCTCACAAGTAATAAAAGTTTTTTTCAATTTTAACACGCATAGGCACAACACAATTATCGCTTTTTACGTTTAAAGAAAAATATATAGGCCGGAGTTTTTAATCAGCGCCTAATTAAGATTAGTTTTTTATTTTTAAATTTATAAATTTACACCTATAAATAATTGTAAAAATATGAAAATACTTTTTACTAATACTGCTTTAGTGCTGTTAAGTATCGGGACATTATTGAGCAGCTGTAGTAAGCAACGATCGTCAAAAACAAACATACCCTACAACGACAGGAGTTATGGCTACCAGCGGTTCAGGCAAACCCACCCATCGCCTGGCCCCGGTTTGGTTGCTATTGAGGGCGGCACCTTTGTATTAGGCGGCAGCGCCGACCAGGACGTTACTTACGAGTATAATAATGTACGAAGAACAACAACTATTGCGTCCTTTTATATGGATGAAACGGAAGTTTCAAACCAAGATTGGCTTGATTATTTATACTGGATAAGAACTACCTATCCTGCCGATCATGAACTATATTATGACGCCTTGCCTGATACCTTAGTATGGGGCAGGCCCCTGTCATACAATGAGCCTTACGTTAATAATTATTTGCGGCACCCTGCATACCAGGATTATCCTGTAGTTGGTGTTAGTTGGGACCAGGCGCAGGATTATTGCCAATGGCGTACAGACCGTGTTAACGAGCTTATTCTGCAACAAAAGGGCTTACTGGTAGACCCCAAAAGCAAGAAAAAGACCCCTCCCGCGGCAGCTACAGCCGCGACAGCAGCAAATGGAACTGAACAAACACCATTTAATACAGAAATATATTTAAATAATCAATATAGAGGGGCCGGAATTGACGGCAAACATATGTTGCCCGACCTGAGCAGCAATGCACAACCGGCTACCGGCGCTAAAAAAGCGGTGCGGACGGCCCGTTTAGAAGACGGTATTTTAAACCCGTCCTACCGTTTGCCTACTGAGGCCGAATGGGAATATGCGGCTTTGGGGCTGGCCGGCAATACGCAATTTGAAAATATTACCGACGGCAAAATATATCCGTGGAATGGCTTAGGCGTTCGTTCGCCTAAAAAGGCTACGCGTGGTTTGATACTGGCTAATTTTAAACGCGGACTTGGCGATAATGCCGGTGTTGGCGGATACCTGAATGATAAGGCGGTAATAACCGCCCAGGTAAGATCATACCCGCCAAATGATTTTGGTTTATATAATATGGCCGGTAATGTTAACGAATGGGTGGAGGATACTTATCGCCAGATGTCATCCGAAGATGTCGATGCTTTTAACCCATTCCGCGGCAACCAATATACCAATAAACGATTGGCTGACCCGGCAACGGGGTTATATGCCAAAGATAAATATGGCCGCCCTATAAATGATCCGGCAAAGGCAGCTAAGAAAATGACTTATGCCGAATTATTGGCTTCGCAGAAAGCACAGGCTGCTGCTACCACTAAAGACCCATTAGCCGGCAAACCTTATAACCCCGATCAAAGAGGTTATTCAGATACGGTTAACAGCAGTTTATATGGCACCACTACATTAGTAAACGACCATTCGAAAGTTTACAAGGGCGGTTCATGGAATGACCTGGCTTACTGGCTGAACCCTGCTACACGCCGTTTCATGAATGAAGATGACGCGAGCGCCGAAGTTGGTTTCCGTTGCGCTATGACCATGGTTGGCGCGGCTGAAATACACCCTAATGGCAAACCGCATTTCGCTGTTAAAAAAGCTAAATAAAGCCCCCTCTAAACGGCGCAGCCTTCATGAACACCTTGAAAAAGCAAACAATATTGTGAATAATCTCCCCCTGTTGGGGAGACTTTAAAATATTGCATAAAAAAAGAGGCCCGATTTTACCGGGCCTCTTTTTTTATACAAAGTGCAGCAATATCTGCCCTTTCTCAACCTTATCCCCGGGTTTTATTTTAACCTGTTTAATTACCGTATCTGCCGGCGATTTAATAATATTTTCCATTTTCATAGCTTCGAGAATAAATAAATTATCCCCTTTTTGTACGCTTGTACCTTCGTCAACAAAAACCTTCAATACCATGCCGGGCATAGGCGCTTTTAGCTCACTTATTTTAGTATTGTTGAGGCCACCTAAACCCATCTTTTCAAGCAATACATCAAATTGGTCTTTCGCGGTAAGTATATATAGGTTATTGTTAACCCTCACCTCTGCTGTTTTTAATACACGATCAAAATTTATGATCTCAACATTATACGATTGTAAACGATCAATGATATGCCATACCGCAGGGCTTAGCTGCTTTATATCAGCGGTTATTTTGTTATTGTTTATCAATAATTCCCCGCCGACTTTTTCAATTTTATAATCGTATTGTGCGTTTACTTTTACCTGGTACATATTATTGGGTTAACGCGTATTGAACAAGATTTGCACCCATTTTTAAAGCTTTTAAGCGGGTTTCCTGGGTGTCTCCCGCGTAAGTGCCGTAATCTTCCCAACCGTTGCCCAAATCGCATTCATAATCGTAAAAACATACCAGCCTGCCTTTAAAGATGAGCCCGAAGCCTTGCGCGCGTTTACCATCGTGCTCATGTACCTTAGGCACTCCGTTGGGGAAACTATATTTTTGATGATAGACGGGGTAATTGAGCGGAAGTTCAATAAAATCAAGTTCGGGAAAAACTTTTTTCATTTCGCGGCGAATAAATGGGTCTAATCCGTAGTTATCGCAAACATGCAAAAAACCGCCGCCGGCTAGATACTTTCTTAAGTTCGCTACTTCCTGGTCTGAGAAAATAACATTGCCATGCCCTGTCATGAAAATAAACGGGTAATTGAAAATTTCGGCACTTCCAGCTTCAACAATTTCGTCCTCCGGCTGGAAATTGGTTTTTAAGTTCTCGTTGCAAAATTTTATCAGGTTGGGTAACGCGGTCCTGTCGCCATACCAGTCGCCGCCGCCACTGTATTTAAGCTTAGCCATTTTATAGGTAGGCGCGTTAAAACTGCTTAAAAAAAACAGTATTACGGTTGCAGCTATATAAATGTATTTCTTCATTTATCTGTTTAAAAAATTCACTTCAAAACAAGCCTCCAAAGCGGCTGTTTCTGTGCGCAGCCTGCTATCACCTAAAGTTATGGCTTTAAATCCATTATACAAAGCCGTCTCAATTTCTACAGGTGCAAAGTCGCCTTCGGGGCCTATTAATATTAAATATTTACCCTGTTTTTTAAGCTCATTGTTTAAACTGGTTTTAGCCGTGTTTTCGCAGTGCGCAATATATTTTTGCCCCTCAAACGGCTTCGATATAAACGTATCGAAAGCAACCGGGGCATTCAAAACCGGGTGATATGCTTTTAACGATTGTTTAATGGCAGATATTATAATTTTATTCAGCCGGTCAACTTTTACTTCCTTGCGTTCTGATCTGCGGCAGATAAGTAATGATATTTCATCAATTCCTATCTCTGTGGCCTTTTCTAAAAACCATTCCAGGCGGTCCAGGTTTTTTGTCGGCGCTATGGCGATGTGCAGGTAATGATTTCGCTTATTATATCCGGTAATTACGTTGGTGATTTGCAGGATGGTTCTTTTAGGATGCGCGTCTTTTATTTGGGCGGTATATAAACCTCCCCGGCCATCGATCAGCTGCACTTCCGCTCCTGGTTCTAACCGTAAAACCCTTACGGCATGCTTGCTCTCCTCTTCGTTTAAAAAGTATTGCGGGTGAGAAGGGGCAATATCGGGCGTGTAAAAAAGATGCATGGTTAAGCAGATCAGTGTAAATCTACCGTATCTTCTTCATTTAGCAATAACTCCAGTTTAACCGATTCAATATTTTGATCGGATTTTTTCAATACCGTAATGTTATACCCGTTTGCTTCCTTCTGTTCACCAACATCGGGTATCTTGCCAAATATATCGCCCAACCACCCGGATACAGTATCAAAATCGCCGTCTTCGGGCAGGTCATGCGGCAGGTGTTCGTTTACATCATATATGGGGGCCAGCGCGTTTACAATGTATTCGCTTTCATTCAGTTTTTCAACTATTGGCTTTTCTTCATCATATTCATCCTGTATCTCGCCTACCAGTTCTTCAACAATATCCTCCAGAGTAACCATGCCGGCTGTACCACCAAACTCGTCGGATACGATAGCTATTTGTATGCGCATTTGCTGCAGTTCGGCCATCAGATCGTTTATCTTTTTGGTTTCGGGAATAAAGTATGGCTTACGGATGATATCTTTTAAAACGATCTCCTCATTACGGGCAAGTAAGGGCAAAATATCCTTAGCGTGAACAATGCCTACTATTTTATCGATAACTTCATCATAAACCGGCATTCTTGAGTACCCTTCTGTTATTAATATTTCCAGTAATTCATCCTTGCCGGTACTTACTTCAATACCCGATATTTTGGTACGCGGCACCATTATATTTTTAACAACACGCTCATTAAACTCAAATACGTTCTGTATCAGTTCATGTTCGTTCGAGTCGAGCGCACCGGTTTCTTTGCCCTGCTCTAATAAATATTGGAGCTCTTCTGAACTATGGTGCGCTTCGCCCTGTACAGGCGATACACCTAACAGCTTTAAAATGAACGTGGCAAAATTATTAAGCACCCATATAATGGGCCTGAATATGATAAAAAACAAACGCAGTGGCGCCGAAACAGCAAGGGCCATACGCACCGAGCGCTGTATAGCCAGTGTTTTGGGGGCCAGTTCGCCAAAAACAATACTTAATACGGTAATTACCATAAATGCACATACCCGGCTTAAGTTTATCACAAAGGTGGACGTTATTACCAGCCCGAACGATTTAAACAAATTGAGCATTACATTGGTAAACACACCTTCACCAATTACACCTAACCCAAGCGAAGCTATAGTTATACCTAATTGCGTTGCAGCGAGATAGCCGGGAAGATTGGCCATTATACTCCGGGTAAGTTTGGCTACTCGGCTACCCGCTTTGGCCTTTAGCTCGATCTGAGATCCGCGGACGCGCACCATGGCAAATTCGGCGGCTACAAAAAAGCCGTTTAAAAAAACCAGCAACAGGGTAAGTAGAATGTAATAACCGTTTATGTGAATATCAGGGTCCATTAATTATTTATTGATAAACGGGGAAGGTAGCCTGGTACAACGCCAGGCTTTCCGTTATTACTTTGTAAGCATATTTTTTTCCTAACATATGTTCAATCGTTACGTTCTTGTCTTCAAGTACCTTGTAATCTTTAAAAAACCGCACTATCTCTGTCATGGCATGTGGCGGCAGTTCGTTCAGATCATTAATATAATTTACCGACATATCATTTTTAGCTACCGCGATAATTTTGTCGTCCTGCTCGCCATTATCAACCATGTGCATTACCCCAATAACCTTTGCTTCAATTATCGACATTGGGAAAACATCAATTGAGCAAAGAACCAGAATATCTAACGGATCCTGATCATCACAATAGGTTTGCGGTATAAAGCCATAATTTGCCGGGTACATTACTGATGAAAACAATACGCGGTCGAGCTTTAATAAACCCGAATCCTTATCAATTTCGTATTTGGCTTTTGAACCCTTTGGGATCTCAATTACCGCATGTACTATCTCAGGAATGTTACTGCCCGGTGAAACCTAGTGCCAGGGATGTTGTGTACTCATTTTAACCTTTTATAAATTCATTTTATTTACCCGCTCTTCTGATTTTCACCACGCTCTTTTTTAAGAAAGCAAAAATGAGCGGAATTGTTGTAACTATTACCAATCCGCATACAATATATTCCAGGTAATCCTTTATTTGTGGATATTTTCTCCCTAAAAAATACCCGGCTAAAATAAATGTACTTACCCAGGCAACACTGCCTATTATGTTATATAAAGTGAATTTTTTTAAATTAACTTTAACAACACCCGCAAAGATAGGGGCAAAAGTTCTGATTATTGGGAAAAATCTGCCTAAAACTAATGCCATGCCTCCGTAACGTGCATAAAACTCTTCGGCTATAATTACATACCTTTTTTTAAAGAAGAATGAATCATGCCTGCTGAATAATACCGGCCCCGTTCGGTAACCGAACCAATACCCGGTATAATTACCCAATATACCAGCCATGATCACCGAGATAAGCAATGTACCTATTGATACATCTATCATTCCTGATGAGCATAACAGGCCGGCCATGAATAACAAATAATCGCCCGGTAAAAAGAAACCGAAAAACAGGCCTGTTTCAGCAAAAACTACAATAAGCAAAAAGTAAAACCCACCCTTGCTTAATATGGATTGAGCGTCCGTTAAATTTTGCAGGTGTTCCCAAAAATTTTCCATTCACTATATTTGTAAAACTACAAATATTAAATCAAAATTTGGGGAAATTGATTTTTCACTAAATAAGTCCGGTAATAAATTGCGGGTACACGCCAATCAAAACAGTTGCCAGCGCTGCAAGGCCCAAGACAAAGAGGTAATAAAAAGGCACTGTTATACGTGCGCGTTCAGCAGGGCGGAAATACATCGCTATAATAACCCTGAAATAATAGAAGATGCTGATGATTGCATTAACAACGGCTATGATAGCCAGCGCTGTATGATGTTGGGATAATACCGTATTAAATATAAAAAATTTACCGATAAAGCCCGCTGTAAGCGGAATACCCGCTAATGACAACATGGCCACCGTTAATACAAAAGCTAAAAAAGGATTGTTTTTTGCCAAACCATTAAAGCTTTCAAAATTATCGCTGCCTGTTTCCTGTTGTACCAGTATTAACGCACCAAATGCAATAATTGAGGCAATAGAATAAGCGGAAGCATACACAAATATTGAATTGGCCGAGCTTGCTCCCAATGCTAAAATGGCCAGCAGCAAATAGCCCGCGTGCGAAATACTTGAATAGGCCAGCATACGCTTAAAGCTTTGCTGGTAAAGTGCGGTTATGTTGCCAACAAATAAGGTTATGATAACGATAACAACGAATAAAGGTGTCCAGAAAGAATAAAATAGCGGGAAACAAGCAGAAAAAAGGCGAAGAAAAGCCGCGAACGCGGCAGCTTTTGCTACAGTTGACATGAATGCGGTTATCAAGGTGGGTGAACCTTCGTAAACATCTGGTGTCCAGAAATGAAAGGGTGCTGCGCCCACTTTAAAGCATAGGCCAACAATAATTAATATTACCCCGGTATAAAGCATCGAATCAACACCGAAGTGGTGTGCTGATACCCAGCTTTGTATGCCCTCGATCCCGAATGAACCGGTTGAGCCATAAACCAGGGTGATGCCGAATAATAAAAACCCGGTTGAAAAAGCGCCCATTAAAAAGTATTTAAGCGCGGCTTCGTTCGAGGCGAAATCGTTCTTTTTAATACCCGCGAGTATATACAAGCTCACCGACATTATTTCAATGCCGATAAAAAGCATGGTTAAATTATAGTAGGAAACCATTACAATAACACCCGCGAGCGAAAACAGGATAATAGCATAATACTCTGCAATATGCTGACTTATCCTTTCAAAATATCCTTTTGATAGCAGCAGGATCAGTATAGTTGATATAATGGCGAGCGATGAAAAAGCGATGGCGTAATTGTTAAACAATATCATGCCGTGGTATTCAGGCAGGGTATTATAGTTCCATTGGTTTATAGCTAAACCTAATGCCACCAATAAACCAGCTATAGTTACAGGCAGCAATGCTTTTTGCATTTTATATAGCCCCAAATATAGCAGCACTATAGGTAAAACAGATATGACTATTAACGTATTCATTGATTAAATTTTACCTGATTTTTATAGTGTTTATCAAATTTTCAACAGCGGCTGCAGATATATGCAGTATTGGCTGCGGATATATACCTATGCCTATTATTAAAATGCAAATTATACCTAAAGCAATTTTTTCTGAACCATGAATATCTACAAATACGGCGGTTAACGCATTGGTTTCGCCCTGCATCACTTTTTTATACATACGCAGCATATATACAGCGCCAAATATGATGGTTAGCCCGGCGATAGCGGCCATCCAAACGTTGTATTGGTAAACACTGTTCAATAATAAAAATTCGCCTATAAAGCCGTTGGTTAACGGCAACGCAACAGTACCCAATACAATAATGAAAAATGCAATAGCAAAGTGCGGCGCGACTTTAGCTATACCGCCTAACTGCCCTATATCGCGTGTTTTTAAGCGGGTGCTGATGATATCCCATATAAAGAACATACCCAC
>CAISKH010000065.1 GCA_903885865.1 uncultured Mucilaginibacter sp. | reverse complement strand
TTTTAGCCTGATCCAATTCTTCAAGCAAATGCTTTTCGGTATCGCGCAGTTTGGCCGCTTCCTCATATTTCTGGCTGCGTACTACCTTGTTTTTTTCAACTTTGATCAGTTCGATCTTATTTTCAATATCCAGTATTTCCTGCGGAACGTGGATATTGGTTAAGTGAACACGCGAACCCGACTCATCCAAAGCGTCGATAGCCTTATCAGGTAAAAATCTGTCGGTAATATATCTTGTAGTTAAGGTAACGCAAGCCAAAATAGCTTCATCCGTATAAGTTACGCCATGGTGGTCCTCGTATTTATCTTTTATGCGGGTCAATATTTCTACAGTTTCATCGGGCGTAGCCGGCTCAACCATAACTTTTTGAAAACGACGGTCTAAAGCGCCGTCTTTTTCAATATACTGGCGGTATTCGTCCAGCGTGGTGGCGCCAATACATTGTATCTCGCCCCTTGCCAACGCGGGTTTAAACATATTTGAAGCGTCGAGCGAACCTGAAGCGCCGCCCGCGCCAACAATGGTATGTATCTCGTCTATAAATAAAATCACGTCGGGCGATTTTTCCAGCTCGTTCATTACGGCTTTCATCCGCTCTTCAAACTGTCCGCGGTATTTGGTACCGGCCACTAACGAGGCCAGGTCGAGCGTAACCACCCGTTTATTAAACAACACGCGCGATACTTTGCGCTGAACAATGCGCAGCGCCAGCCCTTCGGCAATGGCACTTTTACCAACGCCCGGCTCGCCAATTAATATCGGATTGTTCTTTTTACGACGTGACAGTATTTGCGATACCCTTTCAATTTCTTTCTCACGGCCCACAATCTGGTCAAGCTTTCCGTCTTCGGCGGCGCGGGTTAAATCGCGGCCAAAGTTATCGAGCACCGGTGTTTTTGATTTAATATCCGATACTTTTTTAGGTTGATTATATGCTTCTTCTTCCTTAAAATCATCCTCGCCGCCGGTTGATGAACCGGGCATCTCATCCGTAACATTGTTTTTATGCGATTCAACCTCCCCCTTAAAAACCTCGTAGTTAACATTAAACTGCATCAGTATTTGTGAGGCTATATTATCTTCATCGCGTAAAATAGACAGCAATAAATGCTCGGTGCCTATAACATCACTTTTAAATATTTTAGCTTCCAGGTAAGTTATCTTCAATACTTTTTCGGCTTGTTTAGTTAGTGGTATGCTGCCAATATGTACATTGGTGCCTATAGTTCCTTTTACAGCGTCTTCAACAGAACGGCGCAGTTTCGCGGTATCAACTGCCAGTTCCCTGAGCAATTTTATTGCGACCCCGTCTCCGTCCAGAATTAGCCCGAGCAGCAGATGTTCTGTACCAATATAATCATGCCCGAGGCGAAGCGCCTCTTCCCTGCTATATTGTATCACATCTTTAACTCGTGGCGAAAATTTTGCTTCCATATATATCCTTACTCTTTAATACGCCCTAATTTATAAAATAGTTGCTATAAATTGAATGCGTTGTTTTTTAACTTATCAACAATATTGCTGCCAACTTTTAAAACCAACTATAAACAGACACTATTATGATGCAATCTATTAAAAGTTAAACTTTTTGCAACAATTATTATGATAAATTTAGCTGCCGGCGTAAAAATTTTACAATTTAACGCTAATAACTGCTTGTTTGATATGGATAAACACCGAAAGTTTAATAAACATGGGCATAATATTCCACTATTGCGGAGAAAACAGGCAGTTTAGTCAGGGGATGTGACGTTATGGCATGGTGGGTTGGGTTTGTGGTCAGGAGTTTGCACAGACTGTCTGAACAATGATTTATAGGATTAGATGATTTCAGGATGTTGGAATATTAGATCAGGCAATCTCTCGCTGTTCGAAGTTTGCACCTTCGAATGAATATGCTTGTAGTCTGTGACTACCTGAAAAAACTTTTCCTGATTGATTAGCACAAGAAGAGATTGCTTCGTTCCTCGCAATGATGCTCAGAGATAAAAAACTGCCAACTATAAACTGAGAACTGCAAACTCCTATATTTGCCTACCAATTCAATAACTCTATAATTCACCATTCAATAATTAAACAGTGGCAGACGAAAAGATAATTTTTTCAATGGCCGGGGTAAGTAAAGTTTATCCCCCGCAAAAAACAGTATTAAAAAATATTTACCTGAGCTTTTTTTATGGCGCTAAAATTGGCGTTATCGGGTTGAACGGGTCCGGGAAATCGTCACTGTTAAAAATTATCGCGGGGATTGATAAAACCAATATTGGCGAGGTGGTATTTTCGCCGGGTTATACCGTGGGTTATTAGAGCCAGGAACCTAAACTTGACCCCAACAAAAC
>CAISKH010000064.1 GCA_903885865.1 uncultured Mucilaginibacter sp. | reverse complement strand
TAACCGCCAACCAGGGATTAATGGCTGTGGCGCTGCTATCAGCCGAGAAATTAGGGATGCACCCAAAGGCATCGTCGGAATTGGCTATAAAAAATTACCGGGCCATGTTTAATGCAAAGGCCGGTTATTTCCCCATCAGCGAAAAAAAGGACCTGCCTGCTGTTGATGTTTTAATGGGCGACCTGTTGGCGCAATTAATATTTGGCAAGCCGCTGCTAAGTGATGAAATGGTGAAGTCGCATTTTAACTATATGGAGAAGGTGGCTAAAACCCAATATGGCTATAAAGATGTTTGTATGCCCAACGGCGCTTTTTGCCCGTCATCAGCCTACCAGGCTAAAGATTTTAAAACGGTTGACCCGAGCATTGGTTTGGGCGACGGCAATTACCAGGCAGGCGGCTCGTGGTTTTTGTATGATATGCAGTTTTTAATGGATAGCTATTTGCATAAAGTACCCGGTGCGCGGAAAGAACTGATGTGGCGCGGCGCGCTCGATTTTAAATTAGGCGGAACCTATTTTGAATTTATTAATACCGTAAACGGCATGCCTACAAAAGCCAACCAGGGTTGGAACGCCGCGGTATATGGTATATGGAAAAAGCTAATGGCCAAAGGTTTGGCCGATAATTCGTTATTAAGTGCAGTTAATCAGGTTAAATAAAATGATGATCCCTCAAAAAATTAATAGAAAAAACATACTGACTTTTTTGCTGCTATGTGCATCCGTAACCACATTTGCACAAAGCAATAATTTAAAATTATGGTATGATAAGCCATCGGGTAAGGTATGGGAACGTGCCATGCCTATAGGCAATGGCCGCTTGGCGGGCATGGTATATGGCAACGCGCCACTGGAAACGATTCAACTTAACGAGTGCACGCTTTGGAGCGGCGGCCCTCACCGTAACGACAGTTACACAGCTTTAGCCGCGTTGCCGAAAGTAAGAAAGCTGATATTTGAAGATAAGCGTAAAGACGCAGCCGACCTCGCCAAAGAGATAAAGCCTGATGGTTTTACCGGTTTTAGCTACCAGCCTGTGGGTAACCTGTACCTGAGTTTTCCGGGGCATGAACATTATGAAAATTATTACCGCAGCCTTGACCT
Source organism: uncultured Mucilaginibacter sp. (assembly GCA_903885865.1). Classification (GTDB taxonomy): domain Bacteria; phylum Bacteroidota; class Bacteroidia; order Sphingobacteriales; family Sphingobacteriaceae; genus Mucilaginibacter. The sequence goes on along the minus strand of CAISKH010000064.1, from coordinate 3,704 downwards.
GCAAACCGCCATTGCCACTACAAGCTATACCGTTAACGGGGTAACCTTTAAGCGCGAAGTATTTGCCTCCATGCCCGGCCAGGTGATAATTGTTCATTTAACAGCCAGCCAGCCCGGGAGCCTTACTTTTTCCTCCTCTTTATACAGTCCCCAAAAATCAACCATCGTTACTAAAGATAAAAACGAGTTGGTATTATCGGGTATTTCGGGTGCAGCCCGTAACGTAAGCGGGCAGGATAAATTCCAGGCCCTGGTAAAAGTTAAAACCGATGGCGGCGAAGTATCGGCATCTGATACTTCTATTAACGTTTCCAAAGCAAACGCGGTAACGTTGTTTATTTCTATAGCTACCAACTTTGTTAAATATGATAATATAAGCGCCGATGAAGCGCAACGGGCCAATGATTATTTGGATAAAGCATGGACAAAACCATACGCCGAACTATTGAGCGATCATATAACCGCTTATCAAAAATATTTTAACCGGGTAAAACTGGACCTTGGCACATCCGATTCTGTAAAAAACTCTACCGACAGGCGCATCGCCGGCTTTGCCAATGGTAACGACCCGCAGTTGGTGGAGCTGTATTTTCAGTGCGGGAGGTATTTGCTGATCTCTTCCTCGCAGCCAGGCGGGCAGCCTGCTAATTTGCAGGGAATATGGAACAATAAAATGTCCCCGCCCTGGAGCAGTTCCTACACCATTAATATAAATACGGAAATGAACTATTGGCCGGCTGAAGAAACCAACCTGGCCGAAACGCATGAACCGCTGGTGCAAATGGTGAAAGACCTCTCGGTAACCGGGCAGGAAACCGCTCACATTATGTACGGAGTTGGCGGCTGGGTAGCCCATCACAATACCGATATATGGCGCATAAACGGGCCGGTAAACGATATTTATTCAGGGATTTGGCCCTCGGGCGGCGCGTGGTTAAGTACCCAGCTTTGGGACAGGTATTTGTACAATGGGGATAAAGCTTATTTAAAATCGGTTTATAGTGCTTTAAGAGGGGCCGCGCAGTTTTATTTAGAGTTTATGATCGAAGAACCTGAACATCACTGGCTGGTGATTTCGCCTTCCTTATCGCCCGAAAATAGTCCGGCAGCTTATGGTAAGGGCGTTTCCATAGATGCCGGGGTAACTATGGATAACCAACTGGCATTCGACATTTTTAGCGAAGTTATTGATGCTGCCAAAATATTAAACGTCGACCAGGCCTTTGCAGAAAAATTAAAGGCCGCGCGCAAGCGCTTGCCGCCCATGCAAATTGGCCAGTACAGCCAGTTGCAGGAATGGCTGCATGACCTGGATAGCCCCAACGATCATAACAGGCACGTATCGCATTTATACGGCTTATACCCAAGTAACCAGATATCGCCATACCGTACGCCCGAATTATTTGATGCCGCCCGCACTTCACTGATCTATAGAAGCGATGTTTCAACCGGGTGGTCCATGGGGTGGAAAGTAAATTTATGGGCAAGATTACTGGATGGCAACCATGCTTATAAACTGATAAAAAACCAGTTAACGCCCGTTGGCCTAAACAAAGGCAGCGCCAATAGCGGTGGCGGCACTTATCCAAACTTATTCGACGCGCACCCACCGTTCCAGATAGACGGTAACTTTGGCTGTGCAGCCGGTATTACCGAAATGCTTATGCAAAGCGCGGACGGTGCTTTAAATCTTTTGCCAGCCATACCTGTCGAATGGCAGGAAGGTGGCGTCGCCGGGTTACGGGCGCGCGGCGGTTTTGAAATTGTAAGTATGAAATGGAAAGACGGCAAATTGAGCGAAGTAAAAATTAAATCCACTATAGGGGGTAATTGCCGGTTGCGGGTGGGTAACGCTGTGAAATTGCAAGGCGGCGTATTGAAAAAGGCAGTTGGTGCAAACCCTAATTTCTTCTACCAAAATGAAGCAACTGCAAAACCCATCATTTCAGAGAAAGCAAAGCTGAAGGCTCCCGGCGAGAAACCTACTTTGTTATATGATTTTGCTACGCAAGCGGGGAAGACTTATACGTTGGTTAGTTTATGATGGTGAAATAATGACCGCTCAAATTGGTTAGTTTCGTGAAAGCTGCTCAATTATTAACTGCTTTTCTTTTCTGCCATTTAATACATTCATACCATATAACTGATAAAAACCCCGTTCCTGCGCTAACCGATAGTTGAACGAGGTTTAGCGTTTCAAATTCGAAGAATTTGGCTAGTGGTTTAACATATATTAATAAACATAACATCCCAATGGTTACACCAATAATTAAGGGTACTAAGTTATTGCGATGCCTTATTGTACTGATGATAGAATAATAAAACGACCGGTTAACTAAGGTTAAAAATATATTAGCCACTATTAAAACAGTAAACACCATAGTGCGGGTAAGCGCTTCGTTATAATTATGCTGAACAGCATACCAATAACAGAATAACGCCCCTATGGTTATAAACAATCCTTGTATAATACTGGTAGTTAGTTCTTTCCAATTAAAAAATGTGGTAGTAAATAGTCGGGGTTTTTGCATCATGGTATTTTTCTCCATGGGCTCATTCTCGTAAATAATAGAACAGGTGGGGCCCATTATCAACTCTAAAAATATAACATGAACCGGCGATAAAATATTAGGATATATCCACCCCAATGCCAAGGGGGTAAAAACCACGAGTATAATAGGAATATGGATGGAGATAACATACCTAATAGCTTTTTTTAGGTTGTCATAGATCTTTCTGCCCATGGCAACAGCATCTATCATTTTAGAAAGGTCGTCCTTTAATAACACAAGCGAGGCCGCATCTTTTGCAATTTCGGCACCTTTTTTACCCATGGCAATCCCAATATGTGCTGCTTTCAGGGCCGGCCCATCATTTACACCATCTCCCGTCATGGCAACAATTTCATTTTTTGCTTTTAAAGCATTAATGATCTTTAGTTTAGCATCAGGGAACATCCTGGTAAATATATTCGTTTTTATTACCTTCTCTTCCAGTTCGCCGGCTTGCAACTGTATTAATTCATGTCCTGTAATGCTGTTCTCATAGCCTCTCAATCCAACCTGTTTGGCAATAGCGGTTGTAGTGATGGCATTGTCGCCGGTTATAATTTTAACTGCGATCCCGGCTTTATAAAAAGCTTCAAACACCGAGCGGATATTTTTCTTTGGAGGATCGTAAAATGCCACTAATCCCTTAAACGCAAACTGAAATTCCTGTTGTGCCAGCGGGAAGTTCGTACCTTTAAATATTGCCTCACCAACAGCCAATACCCGATAGCTTTGGTTTGACAAGTCTGTAACAGCGTTTCCTATCTGCTGTTTTTCAATGGCTGTTAAATTGCATACATTTATTAAGGCCTCCGGCGCACCTTTAGCGGCAATGATACGCTCACCCTCGTCGTTTTCAAATATATGGGTCATCATCGGCGGCTTCCCGCCTAAAGGGTACTCATGAATCATTTTAAATCCCGGTCTTTCATTTACAGGCGCAATGCGTGAGTAAGCATTATGCAGTGCAACCTCCATCGGGTCAAACGGAATAGGTTCGCTTGCCCACATAGCCATCCTGACCAGGTATTTTTCGCCACTGCTCAAGTCGCCGCTGGTATCAACAATCTTTTGCGACGAGAGTGTAAAAACCTTTGCCAGGCTCATTTTATTTTCGGTGATCGTTCCGGTTTTGTCTGCACAGATCACTGTGGC
>CAISKH010000063.1 GCA_903885865.1 uncultured Mucilaginibacter sp. | reverse complement strand
TAATGTAGTGCATTATTACCTGATGGCAAAATACGCATTACCTGAACTGAAAAAATATAAAGGCAATATTGTAAACATCGGGTCAAAGGTTGCCGAGACAGGGCAGGGAAATACATCAGCGTATGCTGCTGCCAATGGTGGCCGCAATGCCTTAACACGCGAATGGGCTGTTGAGCTGTTGCCTTATGGGATACGTGTTAACGCCGTTATAGTAGCCGAATGCTGGACACCGTTGTATGATTGGTTCATCCACACACTGCCGAACCCCGAAGAAAAATTAAAAGAGATCGTAAAGAATATACCGTTAGGGCATCGTATGACGACCACAGAAGAAATTGCTAATATGGTTGTATTCCTGTTGTCGGAGAAATCAAGTCATACAACCGGGCAATTGATACACGTGGATGGTGGCTATACGCATCTGGATAGGGTGTGCGGATAGCGGAATAAACACCTGTGAATTTTTTAATTTAATGCGGGTGATATAAATATTATTGTAACTTTATTAACCCAAATTATAACCAAAATACCTAAAATATAAATAATGGAGAAGAGAAGAGAGTTCATTAAAAAGGTGGCTATAACCACCGGCGGCCTTGCATTAGGAAACAAAGCTTTTAGTTTCACTAAATCAAGCTATAACAGGATCATTGGTGCAAACGACAGGATACACCAGGCCATCATCGGGCTGAACGGTCGTGGCGGTAGCATGTCGGGTACTTTCGCCCGCCAACAAAATCTGATGATCAATACGATATGCGATGTGGATTCGAGGACCATACCCAAAGTTCAGAAATCTGTATCGGCTATAACTAAAGCCGACGCGCCCAAAGGCGAAGGCGATGTGCGCAAAGTAATGGCCGACAAAGATATTGATGCCATCTATATTGCTACCCCCGACCATTGGCACGCTCCAATGGCCATAATGGGCTGCCAGGCAGGTAAACATGTTTATGTAGAGAAGCCGTTAAGTCATAACCCTCACGAGGGAGAAATGGCAATAGCCGCAGCAAGAAAATATAACCGTATAGTACAAATGGGGGCTCAACGCCGCTCATCGCCGTTGGCCATTCAATGTGTGGAAGAACTGCATGGGGGTGTTATTGGCAGGGTTTATTTAGCGAAAGCCTGGTACACCAACAATCGTAAAGAAACCTTTTTAAAACCAGCCGCCGTACCCGATTGGTTGAACTATGAGCTATGGCAGGGCCCTGCGCCGCGCAAGGCTTACCAGGACGGGTTGATACACTACAACTGGCATTGGTTTTGGGATTACGGAACAGGCGAAGCCCTGAATAACGGTACACACGAAGTTGATTTTGCACGCTGGGGCCTTAATGTTGACTTCCCTACCCGGGTAAGCTCGGTAGGTGGCCGTTACCAGTTTAAAGACGACTGGCAAACACCGGACACACAAATTATAACAATGGATTATCCTGATCGGGTATCCCTGATGTGGGAGAACAGGAGTTCGAACGGAAGAAAAATAGAAGGCGCAGACAGGGGCGTAATATTTTATGGAGATAAAGGCAGCTTAGACAGCGATGGCGAAGGCTACACTGTTTATGACCTGGCCGGTAAAATGGTAAAAGAGGTTAAGAAACAAGGCCCTGCCGAAGTTATTGACGCCAGGAATACCGCAAGCGTAAGCCTGGGTATGGACAGCCTGCATGTAGCCAACTTCCTTGATTCTATCCGCAATAATAAAAAACCAAATTGTGATGTGGAATTAGGTTATAAGAGTGTTGTGGCGATGCAACTGGGCAATATATCATGGCGCGTTGGGCGCGACCTGCACCTTGACCCTAAGAACGCGCACATAATTAATGACCCTGAGGCACAAAAATTGTGGAGCCGTACTTACGAACCGGGATGGGCACCTAAAGTTTAATTATAGTACTAAAACTTGCATAACTAAACCAATTTAAACAATGAAAAAGTACACAGTTTTTGGCAGCGCCCTATTGGTAGCTGTGTTTATTTTATGTTCTTCTTTAATTAATGATGGTTTACCGGTAAAGCACCCGGCGCCAAAGAAGAAAATTATAAAACGCGCCGAAGTTGATTCAAAAATGGAATGGTGGAGCAAGGCGAAGTTCGGTATGTTTATCCATTGGGGTGTTTATAGTGTACCGGCAGGCGTGTACCAGGGCCAGGAAGTAAAAAGCCTTGGCGAGTGGATAATGCACAATGCCAAAATACCGGTAGCTACCTACCAGGCTTATGCCAAGGATTTTAACCCAACCCAATACGACCCCGAAAAATGGGTGCTGATGGCAAAAAATGCAGGTATGAAATACATTGTTATTACCACCAAGCATCATGACGGGTTTGCCATGTTTGATTCAAAAGCCAGTGATTGGAACATTGTAAAAAGAACACCTTATGGCAAAGATGTTATAAAAATGCTGGCCGATGCCTGTCGTAAATATAATATGAAACTGGGCTTTTATTATTCGCAGGCTAATGACTGGAACAATCCCGGTGGCGCTGCACAAGGCGGTCATTGGGATAAAGCACAGGACGGAAGTTTTGATGAATATATTGATAAAGTTGCCGTACCACAGATACGCGAAATATTAAATAATTATGGCGATGTTGCCGAGCTTTGGTGGGATGTACCTACAGATATGACCAAGGAGCGTGCGGCTAAATTTTTACCATTGCTTAAAGATTACCCCAACCTGATCACCAACAACAGGCTTGGAGGTGGTGTACCGGGCGACCTGGAAACTCCCGAACAATATATCCCACCAACAGGTATCGCGGGGCGGTATTGGGAAGCCTGTATGACCATGAATGATACGTGGGGATTTAAGGTAAACGACCATAACTGGAAATCAAGCAAAACCCTGATACGGAACTTGGTTGATATCGCTTCAAAAGGCGGTAATTATTTGCTAAACGTTGGCCCGCAATCAAATGGACTATTGCCTGATCCTATTGTAAATATTTTGAGCGATATGGGTAAATGGACCAAAGTAAATGGCGAAGCTATCTACGGAACCACGGCCAGCCCTTTCCGCGTATTGCCCTGGGGTAGGTGCACTGTAAAGGAATCAGCAGACGGTAATTCAACACTTTACCTGCATGTATTTAACTGGCCTGCAAATGGCGAGTTGCTGGTCCCAGGATTGGAGAACCAGGTAACATCGGCAAAATTATTGGCGAACGGCGCAGTTTTAAAAGGTAAAAAAGCTGTGGACGGCTTTTTACTAACTGTGCCGGCTACGGCTTTGGATGATAATTCGACCGTTATTAAACTGGAGATAAAAGGCAAACCAAAGATCGCCCAATACATACAATCGCCTGAAGCCGACGGATCGTATATTTTGAGTCCGCTTATGGCCGATCTGCATACCGCTTCGGGTGGAAAGCCTATTGTTGTTGAAGGAAGGAGCGAAGGCAATTTAGGCGCCTGGACCGACCCGACCTCATTTGCATCCTGGGAAATTAAAGTTGCCAAGCCCGGTACATATAGTATTGAAGTCAATTTAGCGGCTACTGATGATACCAATGCCATCACCGTAAGCTCAGGCGACCAATCTGTTAAGGCTGACATAAAGGGAACGGGTATGACGGGCAGGAATATTAATTATCAGAAAGTAACGCTTGGCGAGATCAAGATTAGTAAATCAGGGGTAAATACTATTTCAATAAACCCGGTAGCGCAAAACTGGAAGTCGATCAACCTGCGGAATGTAGTTTTAAAGCCGGTTAATTAGAAAAATTATGAGGAAATATTTATTACTGCTCCTTTGCGTAACGGTTTCGCTTGTTTTTGGTAATAAAACTCAAGCGGCCAAAGTTGATACAGTAGAAACCTATAGCGATGCCATGCACAAAAAGATCAAAGCTGTAGTGATTACGCCTGATGGCTATGAACAGGGAAAAGAATACCCCGTGGTTTACTTATTACATGGGGCAGGGGGTAACTATAAACAATATATATCACTTAATCATGGTATCACTGCCTGGGCCGATTATTATCACCTCATGATTGTTTGTGCTGATGGTAATAATACCAGTTGGTATTTTGATAGCCCGGTTGATCCGACGTCAAAGTATGAAACCTATGTTGCAAAAGAACTGGTAGCTTATATCGACAAAAACTATAAAACCATTAAAAGCAGTAAAGGCAGGGCTATCAGCGGATTAAGTATGGGCGGCCATGGGGCATTATACCTGGCTATCAGACACCAGGATGTTTTTGGCGCTGTTGGCAGCATGAGTGGCGGGGTAGATATAAGGCCTTTTCCAAAAAACTGGGATTTAGCCAAACGTTTGGGTTCGTATGCTGAATATCCCGAAAACTGGGAGAAAAATACCGTTACCAATATGCTTTACTTGCTAACCGATAATGCACTGGCAATAACCTTTGACTGCGGTACCAGCGATTTCTTTTTCAAGGTGAACGAAGAACTGCATGAAAAAATGCTTGAGCGTAATATCTCGCACGATTTTACTGCCAGGCCGGGCGCGCATACCGCTCAATATTGGGCAAATTCTATTAATTATCACCTGCTTTTTTTCAATATGTATTTTAAGAAGAATAACCCTCAATTAAATTAAAGGACATATCTTCGGCAAAAAATAACAATAGCACTTATGTCTTACCAACCTTCGGAAACGCGTTACCAATCCATGCCCTATAAGCGCAGCGGCACCAGCGGGCTAAAACTGCCTGCCGTTTCATTGGGCCTATGGCAAAATTTCGGTTATTACGACCAGTTTGAAAACTGCCGCAACATTATTAAAACAGCTTTTGATAACGGTGTTACCCATATCGACCTGGCAAATAATTATGGGCCTCCTCCCGGCTCGGCTGAGGAGAATTTTGGCAGGATACTGCATACCGATTTCAGGGACCATCGCGATGAACTTATCATATCATCAAAAGCAGGTTATACCATGTGGGATGGCCCTTACGGCGATTGGGGAACTAAAAAATATTTAGTATCAAGTTTAGACCAAAGCCTGAAAAGGATGAAGCTGGATTATGTGGATATTTTTTATCACCATCGTCCCGATCCTGAAACACCATTGGAAGAAACTATGGCCGCACTCGACCTAATTGTTCGCCAGGGAAAGGCATTGTATGTGGGTATCTCTAATTACCAGGCGCAGGAAGCATCGCAGGCTATTAAGATGCTGAAACAAATGGGTACGCCTATTATCATCCATCAGCCTAAATATTCCATGTTTGAAAGATGGGTAGAAGGTGGGTTGCTTGATGTGCTGGAAAAAGAGGGGATAGGCTGTATCCCGTTTTCGCCGCTGGCCCAGGGATTGCTGACTGATAAATACCTGCATGGCATACCGGCAGATTCAAGGGCAGTAAAGATTGGTGATTCGCTAACGGAAAGCAGCATTACACCCGACAAAATAGAAAGAGTTAAGAAGCTGAATGACCTGGCAAAACAACGGGGCCAAAAACTGGCGCACATGGCTTTGTCGTGGATATTGAAAGATCAACGGATAACATCGGTACTGGTAGGCGCAAGCAAACCCGAACAATTGCTTGATTCATTGAAATGCCTGTCAAATACTAAGTTTACACAGGAAGAATTGAATATTATTGATGGTATATTAAAATAGTTACTATCAGCATAT
>CAISKH010000062.1 GCA_903885865.1 uncultured Mucilaginibacter sp. | reverse complement strand
TTATTTCGTCCAGTAATTTGTTCAGTTGCTGGGGCAGTACAGCTAATATGATGATGTCGGCTTTTTTTGCCGCCTTTGCATTGTTATTGGTAGTTTGATAACCCAGCTCGCCGTATTCGGCCAGTGCGTCTAAATTTCTGCGGGTAAGTGTAATTTGCTGCGGCTTAAAAATGCCCGCTTTTACCAGGCCCTTAGCTAATGATAAGCCAATATTACCGCTGCCTAATATGGCAATATGTTGTTGAGCGTTCATATATTTTTACTTAAACGTGTTCCAAATGGTTTGCTTTGTTTTAGTTCCCCTAAATCGTCAGACCGGCCTATTACCACTGCTTTTACACCGCAAGCTATAGCCGTGAAGGCATTATCCAGTTTAGGCAGCATACCGCTGTGTATGATCTGTTTTTTCTTTAATTCTTCATAACGAACAGGGTCAATATCCCTGATTATCGAATCGTCATCATTTATATCAATTAACACACCTTTTTTCTCGAAGCAGTAGATCAGCGTGGTTTCAAACATACCAGACAATGCTACCGCCAACGCCGAAGCAATAGTGTCTGCATTGGTATTTAGCAGTTGCCCTTCCCCGTCGTGCGTTAGGGCACTAAAAACAGGGGTAAAGCCTGCTTCCATTAACTTGCCTATGCCCTCACCATCAACTGACTTTTCATCTATATCACCCACAAACCCGTAATCAATTGCTGCTACCGGGCGTTTGGTGGCGCGTATAAAATTGCCGTCGGCGCCTGTGAGGCCAATGGCATTATTGCCAAAATGCTGCAACTGGGCTACTATGTTTTTATTAATTAAACCACCGTAAACCATCGTTACCACACGCAAAGTCTCAATATCGGTTATCCTTCGGCCGTCAACCAGTTTGGTTTCAATACCCAATGTTTCGGCAAGCTGTGTAGCAACTTTTCCTCCTCCGTGCACCAATATCTTATATCCGCTCAACGCTGTAAAATCCTTTAAAAAATGATACAGGTTTTCCGAATTATCAATAACATTTCCGCCTATTTTAATAATATTTAAGGTTTTCATGAATGTTATTTGATATCAATGAGTAAAAATAACTAAATAATGGGTTAATTTTTGAATAAAGGAGTAAAAAAGTTAGCTTTTACCACAAAATATTTCATAAAAATACCAAAATACGATGAAAAACAGTAAAAAAGTAATCCACGTGTTAATTTATTGTTAACACCAAAGAAGCAACTGGCACCATTTATGTAATGTATTTTTCTGAAAAAAATAAACGGTTTTATATTCATACGGCTATAAAAAAATAACACCGTTTAATTTACAAACACTAAGTTTATTGCCTATTCGAATTAAATGGATCAGCAACAAAATAACAGGCCTCGCATAGTAATTATTGGCGGAGGTTTTGCCGGATTGCAATTAGCAAAACATTTAAAAAATGCGCCGGTTGACATCTTAATGCTCGACAAGCATAATTACCATACTTTTCAGCCTTTATTGTACCAGGTAGCTATAGGGGCCATACCGGCCGACTCTATCGTATTTCCAATTCGCAGGATATTTACGTACCAGGACAATTTTAGTTTTAACATGGCCCATGTTGAAAAAATTAATCCGGATAATAATACTGTAACTACAAATATTGGTGATATAAACTATGATTATTTAGTGATAGCCACGGGCTCAAACACCAACTTTTTCGGTAATAGCGAGATAGAAAATTGCGCTATGCCGATGAAAAATATGCCTGAAGCATTAAACCTGCGCGGCCTTATCATCCAGCACCTGGAAAAAGCACTGGTCATTACAGATAAAGCTGAAAAGGATGCGTTAATGACCTTTGTGGTTGTAGGCGGCGGCCCTACGGGCGTTGAGTTATCGGGCGCGCTGGGCGAAATGCGGAAAATGATCTTAATGAAGGACTACCATGGCCTGAGCAAACAGGATATGAGGGTTTATCTGATAGAGGGTAAAGACAGGTTGCTGGCCGCTATGTCTGAAGAGGCATCAAGAAAAGCAAAGCAGTTTCTTGCAGAAAATGATGTAATGATCTATAACAGCGTACATGTAGAGAGTTACGACGGGTTGGACTTGAAAATAAATGACGGCATGTTAATTAAAACCCGCAATGTATTTTGGGCGGCGGGGGTAATGGGCGAAGCGCCGCAGGGCATAACTAATGCTACCATGGTTAAGGGCTCACGTCGTATACAAACTGATGAGATCAATAGGGTAAAAGGCTATCAAAATATTTTCGCGATAGGGGATGTATCAGCAATACTGAGCGAGGAATTTCCGAACGGGCATCCGGGTGTTGCGCCCGCAGCTATACAGCAAGGCAAATGGCTGGCTAAAAACCTGATACACTTAATAAAAGAAGAGCCTACCGAACCTTTTAAATATCATGACAAAGGCACATTGGCCACCATTGGCCGCAATAAAGCGGTTGCCGATCTGGGCCGGCTGCATTTCCAGGGATTCTTTGCCTGGTTATTGTGGGGATTTGTACACATTATGTCGTTAGCGGGATTTTCGAACAAGGCGAGCGTGTTTTTAACCTGGGCCATCAATTATTTTATTAAAAACAGCGATAACCGTTTGATCATACGGAGTTTTAACCGGCAAACAGGAATGATTGAGCCGGAGAAGTGAACTTATTTTAAACCCGCCATATAAGCCGCTATCTCTTTTTCATTCGAATCGGGCTTATTGCTTAATTCGGCAATAATATTTTCACGTTCTTTTTCGGTTTTATTTTGGCTGAGTTTTTTCTTCGCTTGAAGTTCATCAACTTCGATTTCAAAACCAACAATGCCTTTCATCATATTCAGTTTATAATCTTGCGGCAGTGAAGCCCATTGCTTTAGATAATCGGCATCGTAAAACTGTATGGTTTTTTCCAACAGCGCAGTTTTTTCTTCGGGGCTTTCGATTAAACTTGCCTTGCCATAAGCGTGAACGGCAATATAGTTCCAGGTAGGTACATTGTTTTCATGCTCATAATGCTTAGGCGATATATAAGCATGCGGCTCGGCAAATATTACTAATGGCTTGCCGTTTACAATTTCTGCCGATTGCGGATTTGCTTTAGCAAAATGAGAAGTCAGGATAATCTTATCGTCTCTTTGCATTATAACAAAAGGTAGGTGCGTGGCCGATGGTATATTATTGATAACTGTAACTATAGTGGCAAAGCTGTACCGCTGCATAAAACTTACAGCTTCCTGCTGGTCGGTGATCAGAAAATGCTTTGGTATATACATTACAACTTAAATAGTAAGATTTGTTGTTTTAAGGACGGGCTAATATTAATGAATATTGTATTCTCGGTTAGAAATAAACTGCAAGCATATTCAGTCCTAATTACCGAGATGATTTGTCCATACCAGTCAAAATATGACCATTCTCTTGGCTTGGGTGAAAAAAGAAACATTTTCTTTTCATCCCAATGAACTTCTGTTGCGGACCTCCAGATTAGATTAAATTTTTCTTTCTCAGGATAAATTAGAAGCCTTCCTAAGCTATCAATTTCTATTTGGGTAATTGCGTCGGCCTTCATTTTATTATAAACTTTCCAACATCTGCTTTAATACAGCCTGCGCGGCCCAAACCCGGTTACCTGCTTCATGCACTACGAAAGAGTTTGGCCCATCCAATATCTCCGCAGATAACTCCAAATTACGGCGAACCGGGAGGCAATGCATTACCTTGGCGTTATTGGTGTTTTTTAACTTTTCGTTGGTTAACATCCAATCCTCATGGCTGCCTAATATTTTGCCATAAGGCTCGTAAGCCGACCAGTTTTTTACGTAGATAAAATCGGCACCTGCTAATGCTTCTTCCTGGTTGGTGGTAATGGCAGCCCCTTTTGTAAAATCTGAGCAAAGTTCATAGCCGGCAGGGTGGGTGATGGTAAAATCAACATCAGCCCTGCACATCCACTCGGCAAATGAGTTGGGTACAGCTTGTGGCAGCGGTTTAATATGCGGCGCCCAGGTTAATACCAC
>CAISKH010000061.1 GCA_903885865.1 uncultured Mucilaginibacter sp. | reverse complement strand
AATGTTAATCAAACCGAAAGATCATCCGGCCTGGGAATAGCTAATACGAAGAGGCGGCTGGAAATACTATATCCTGAAAAGCATCAGCTTATTATTATTAATGATGAATGCCATTATGAGGTCACTTTAATTTTGTTTGACGTATGATTTTAAATTGCATCATCATTGATGACGAGCCTATAGCCCGGAAGCTTTTACAGGAATACATTGAAGAAACCGATTTTTTGACGCTTGCCGGTACTGCCGAAAATCCGTTAAAAGCTACCAGTTTGATCAATGATTTTGATGTCGACCTGGTATTTCTGGATATTAATATGCCAAAAATGAACGGGCTTCAATTTCTGCGGTCGGCGGTTAACCTGCCCATGGTTATCATGACCACCGCCTACGGGCAATACGCGCTTGATGGTTTTGAAATGGCGGTGGTTGATTACCTGGTAAAACCTTTTTCGCTCGAGCGCTTTTTAAAGGCCTCGCAAAAAGCGTTGGAGCTAAAAACTTTAAAAATCAAACCAAACACTTCAGCTAAAACAGAACCCGGCTATTTTTATGTTAAATGCGATGGAAAAATTGAACGGGTGGTATATGACGAATTGCTGTATGTTGAAGCCATGGCTAATTATGTAACCCTTTATACGCTTAATAAAAAACTGGTGGCATACTTAACCATAAAGAGGATACAGGAAAAGCTGCCCGACGAGCTTTTTTTACAGGTCCATAAAAGCTATATCATAAACATGAACCGGATAAATTCCATCGAAGGCAATATGCTGAACGTGGGCCCAGCAAAGATCAGCATCGGGTTAAGTTTTTATGACCAGGTGATGGACAGGATTTTAAAGGGAAAGCTTTTTAAAAGGTAAGCGCCAGTTTGAATTTTATTGTCGCAGATATTTCACTTTTTTTTATTCTTCGCATATATAGCGGCGAGGTCAATAGGCGCACAGTCTTTTATTAGCTCCTCCACGATGGGTAAGGGCATTGCTTCGGCGGTTTTGAAATTAATACATCCCTTTTGAAATTTGGCCTTATCCAGCAGTTTGCTGTACTTGCCATAAATTACAGGCGAACCGTACATCGGTAAAACATGCAGCGACATATAGTCTTTAACGCTTGCCAATCCGTATTTAAATATTTTGCAATTGTATATGATCATCTCTTTTCCCATCATTTTGTCCACCACCGGAACAACTAATTTGTCGTTATTGATAATGATATTGTGAATGTTGGTCAAAAGTTCTTGTCTTGTAGGGTCCTGGCCCGCGATGTATTCGGCTGGTGTCATGGCGATTGCTGTTTATTTATAAGCAAGTTAAAAAATATTTTCTGGTTATTCTTCAAAACAAAAAATCCTGCCCCATAACTATCTGGGCAGGATTTTGACTATTACTTGAACAATAATTACATCGGTTCTATAATTTTCCAGCGCAGGTCGTCGCGCGCTTTTAAATCGACAGGTTTGGTTGGGTCGGCTACCTGTATAACAGGCGAATCAGCAGTAGTTAAACTATTGCTGCTTAAAGCCTTGCCGCTTACCTTATTAATAATGCGGCAATAGCCGGTACCATCCCATTCAAAATGCCATTTTGCATAGTCTGATTTAAGGTCGGGGGTTTGTATCACGGCATCATCGGGTGCGCGGCTCAATACTTTGCCCGTTAGCCTGCTTTTTATTTTAAAATAACTATTGGCATCATCGGCTGCATATATCAGCTGCCACTCGCCATTGGCCCCTTTATCATCAGCCGTTTGCACCAACGGTGCTTTTGCTGTTTTGCTTTGGTTGGTGAGCATTAAACTGCTGGCCTTATTTTGTATGCGGTACCATTTCTTCGCGTCGAAAGGCGAGATGGGTATAACCGGGGTAATAGGTATATGCTTTTTCAGCATCATAGATGCGGTGCCTACCAAACGCAGGTAATAATCGCTGGTTGCCCCGTCAAACGTTAAAAACGGGTACTGTGTTGGCGGATGGTTGGTAGTTTTCATGATCTGGGTGCCTTCGTTTATCTCATCAAACATGCAAATAAACGCGCTATTGATAGTGCCTGCTTTTTGAGCGGCAACAAACTGCGCCCATAGGTAATTACCGCTTCGGCGCGGCACAGATGGTAACCTTCCGGGCGGCGGCGGCGGGCCTGCTATGTTGGTGCCCGAATTTATGGTAGGCTGAAATATAACCCCATGCGCCCTGCACAAGGCCATATCCCCCGCCCATGAATTTATACTGTTGGGTACTTTATAACCCGAAGCTGCGTCAACCACGGCGCGGCCAACACTCCAGGGCTGCAAGCCAGGCATTCGCATTAGCATGGCCTGGAATTCCGGAGTACCTGTTCTTCTCCATTTATCATCAACGCCGGCTAATATAACCGCCTGGTATTTACCGGGGGCCTGTAAGAAGTCGATCACCGCGTTCATATAATCGGGTTGCGAGGCAGGGCGGTCAGGAAAAAAGCCCCATATCTGAAGCACAGGTTTGCCATTCTGATGCATATAGCGCCCTTTGGTGCTGGTAACGCCTTCATCAACCATACGTTTCCAGTTGGTTATCATAATATTGTAAACCTCGCTTTTTGATGTTTGGCGACCAAATCCGCTCATATCCCACATAAATGCCCAGGTGCGGCCGGTAGCTTTGGCAGCAGCCTGTACATTGTGCATAATGGTGTATACGGTAGTACTGTCGTAAGCCTGCCTGCCGTAAGGGAAGTGATCGCAAAACTCTGACAGCCATACGCCATCGATACCATACTTCTTCATCCATTGAAAGTGGCGCATAACCGCTTTGGCGTTTTGCGCGCTGTACAGGTAGGCCTGGCTTCCGTCCGGAAGGGTATAGTTGGGTACGGCGGTCTTTTCGTCGGCCTTATACTCGCTCATATCGGGCCACATATCAAAACCGGGACGCATAACCGCGCCGTTGGCACCGTTCCCGCCGAACAAATGCGACCAGCCCTGCTTAGTATCTTTAGGGTTATCGCCCGGGTTACGGAACCAACCCTGGTAGCCGGCCATGATCTTATTGTCCCAGGTGGTGGCATCAACCACATCGGTCGATCTGGCGGCCTTTGCTGTTTTCTTTACGGCCTGTGCATGTGCAGGCAGGTAAAATGCTGCCAGCAGAAATATCGTGACCGCCCCCTTTAAAAAAACAAAACGGCTTGGTTGTAAAATTTTAGGTGACATATTTGTTTTAATTAATGAATTTAATACTTAAAAAGAGCAGACAAATTAAGAAACACTTAAGCAGTTATTAGTTAATGTAGCAAAAGAATTACGCACGTCATAAACGCCGATAAACCCCAATCACTAATTAACTAATCTCTAATCACTAACACCTATTGCTCCACCACCTGCCACCGCAAATCATTCCGCGCAACAAGGTCAGCCGGTTTGGTTGGGTCGGCTACTTCCACAACGGAAGTTGAGCTATTGCTACTCAATGCCTTTCCGCTTACTTTGTTGATGATACGGCAATTGCCTGTAGCATCAAATTCAAGGTGCCATTTGGCATAATCGGCCGGTACATCGGCGGCCTGGCTTAAAGCACCATCGGCTGTACTGTAAAGCACCTTGCCCGATAATCTGCTCTTAATTTTGAAATAGCCGTTGCTGCCATCGTATAAATACACCAGCTGCCATTCGCTGTTTTTATCCGTTCCGTCTGCTGCCTGCACTATCGATGTTTTTGCTGTTTTACTTTGATTACTCAATAGCAGCCCGCTGGCTAAATTTTTTAATTTATACCATTTTTTTGCGTCGAAAGGCGAGATAGGTATAGTCGGCGGAACGGCTTTCCCGGTCCGCATATATTTGGCGCCCTCACCTACCAGGCGCAGGTAATAATCGTTGGTAGCGCCGTTAAGGGTTAAAAATGGAGCCTGTACGGGCGGTTTACTGGTAACTTTATTGATCTGTGTGCCTTCGTTCACCTCGTCAAACATGGCAACGAACGCGCTGTTAATAACGCCTGTTTTGTCGGCATCGCGAAACTGCTGCCATAGGTACTGGCCCATGCGTCGCGGTACCGACTGTAATGTTCCGGGCGGCGGCGGCGGACCTGCCTTATGCGTACCGCTGTTAATTACCGGCTGAAACACTACGCCGTGCGCTTTACACATGGCAATATCGCCGGCCCATTCGCTGGTATTAGGTACCGAGTAACCGGTGGCAGGGTCGGTAACCCTGCGGCCAACGCTCCAGGGCTGTAAACCCTGCATACGCATCAGCATGGCCTGGAACTCGGGCGTACCCTTACTGCGCCAGGTATTAGTGGCACCGGCTATTAAAACGCATTGGTATTTTCCGGGTGCCTCTAAAAAATCAACAACCGCGTTCATATAGCTGGGTTGCGAAGCAGGGCGCTCAGGGAAAAATCCCCATATCAGCAGCACCGGCTTACCGTGGTCGTGCATGTAACGCGGGTCGGTGGCAATGCCGTCATCAACCATTTTTTTCCAATAGTTTATTAATGTATTTTGAACCATTTCTTTGGACGTGGTGGGTCCGAATGAACTCATATCCCACATAAATGCCCAGGTACGCCCGGTGGCTGTAGCTGCCGCCTGAACATTTTTCATAATCGTAAACATAGCCGGATCGGGCACACCGTTACGGAAACTCCCGCAAAACTCCGACAGCCATACGCCGTCAATACCATATTGCTTCATCCACTGAAAATGGCGCAATACCGTTTTGGGGTTTTGCGCGCTATACATGGTAGCCGGGCTGCCGTCGGGGAAGTTCCATCCGGGTACTACGGTTTTTTCGTCTTTATCATATTGGCTCATATCCGGCCAGGTATCTAACGCTAATCTTGCAGGCAACAGCTTGCCGGTATCCCCGCCACGTGAATTAAACACATGCGCCCAACTGGTGCTTCCCGGCCTGTCGCCGGGGGTACGGAACCAACCCTGGTAGCCGGCTAATATTTTACCACTCATGGTGGAGGCATCAACCACGTCAGTGGTTGTAGCTTTCTTTGTTTTTCTCTTTACAGCCTGCGCGTTTAACACCGAACTAAAAGCTGTAAACAGGAGCAGCAGGGCGCATACATGTTTTAAAAAACTGTACTTGTTTTGAGGTGATATCATGATAATTATTTAATAATTGGTTTAACCTAATTAAAGAGATAAAGCAAATTAAGAAATTCAACCTGATACTTTATTGTATTTTGCATTCAAAATGGGTATTGTAGCAAAAGAATTACGGAAACGATGTAGTTGGGGCTGCCCTACCATTGTTCGAAAGATTTATATTTGCTGATAAAATTCCTCTCTTGATAGGGGAATCGCACAGTCCTTCGCTCATTTTGAATTTTCGAACCTCAACCATTATCCCTTCAACTTCTTCCAAATAACCCCAAACACATCCGTAGGCAAAACATCCTTCTGCGGTTCGTCGGTAATTAAAACCGCCTTATATTCCGCGGGGATATTGGTGCGCCCGTGCGAGCCTTTAATGAGCGTAGCATCAAGCGGTATCACATCCATTACATACCTGAAACCGGCCAGTTTGCGCAGCAGTTTATAGGCCGCCCGGCCTTTCGAGGTCATAAACATTTCAACGGGGTCGTAGCCGGGTTTTTTGTGAATATCCACGCAGCGGGCATAGTCGGGGGCAAGGGCATCGTCGAGCCAGAAATAATAGGTGAACCAGCTTTGCGCGTCGGCAATAACAACAATATCGCCCGAGCGTTCGTGGTTGATATGGTGCTTTTGTTGTTCTTCCTTATCTAATATCAGCTCAATTCCTTTAACGCCTTTCAGCAATGCTTTTACCTTTTCGGTAACCGAAGGGTCGTTGATATAAATATGCGCAATCTGGTGATCTGCAACCGCGAATGCTTTGGAGGCCCCGGCATCTAACAACTCCAAGCAACGTTCAACCCTTATTTGTAATAAACCGTTTTCGCGGAACAGGCGGTTAAGGTGTACAGGATGATCTACCGGCGCGATACCATATTCGGAAAGGATGATGATCTCCGCATCTTTCTTTTTATAAAAGGTAACCAACTGCTCAACAACGGCATCTATCTCGTTAAGTTCTTTGGATATTTTTGAAAGATCGGGGCCGAATTTTTGAAGGCAATAATCCAGGTGCGGCAGGTATATGGTAGTGAGGCTTGGGTTATGCAGGTCATCGTTAAGCATAGACGCGTCCGCTATCCATTGGGTTGATTTTATATTTGCGCCCGGTCCCCAAAATTGGAACAGCGGGAACTGGCCCAGCTTTTCCTGTAAAATATCACGCAGTTCGGCCGGCTGCGAATAGCAATCGGGCATTTTGCGGCCATCAGCCAGATATTGTGGGCGCGGTGTTACCGAATAGTCGGCGGTTGAGTACATATTATACCACCAAAACATATTGGCGCTGGTAAAAGAAGGGTCTTCTTTTTTGGCCTTGTCCCAAATTTTTTCGCCGTTAACCAGTTTGTTTGATTGCTTCCAGAATTTTACTTCCGAATCGGCGTGGTCATACCAGCCATTGCCAACAATGCCGGTTTCATTGGGCCATTTCCCGGTTAAATAGGTGGACTGTACCGAAGTGGTAACGGCAGGCAGAACCGGCTCGATAGTGGCAATATTCCTGTCGGCTATATATTTTTGCAGGAACGGCGTATGCACGCCAATTACCGATTTGGATAAGCCTACAACATCTATTACAACCGTTTTTTTCATGGCATTTAACTTATAATTGACCGGTAACCCAGTTCAGTTCCCGCACTATCGAATCATTTAAGGGCAGTTTTTTCCCATCCGGTAAAACGCCCCAGGTATAGGTTTCCACTTCCAAATGATGAGAGAATGGTTTCTTTTTATAAATATCCAATACGGTTACAATATCAGCCTGGGTTGATTGCACCAAACCGTATTCTTCTGTAAATATCGGCACATGAAAATGCGCCCGCCATTGTTCAACCGCAATATTTTCCACATCAGCCAGCGCTTCGGGCAAATCAGGGTAACGTACTAAATTGCCCCCTGTTGTTTTAGCCACAACCTGGTGCAGATAGGTAGATTCGTTAAACCGCGCGAACGCGTTCTTTACCGGTTCCCGCTGATCAATGTCGCCAGGTAAATTAGCTTTTAAAGCAGCGCTTATCTGTATTTTGCCAACCTTCAGGCCCTTTGCAGCCAGTTCCTCAATAACCTGCTGATGCGGCTCGTAGCCTATGGCGAAGTGGCAAACATCATAACATAAGGTAATATGATCTTTTATTAATGTTTCCGCTTCATCCGCAGAAATAATGAATTTTTTTGAGATAGTTTCTCTCCCCATCGGCAACAATACCTCCTCATACCATTCAATATATTCCTCTCCGCTTTCCAATAAGCCATCGGGTTCAGGCTCAATATCCAGGTGCATGGCTATGCCTGTTTTTTGTTTGATGCGTATCAACTCTTCGGCAACCAATAAAATATTGGCGGTAGCAATGGTTTTAGCCTGTTCTAGTTCATAGTCGCTTTTATGCCAGTATTTATAGCTTAGCGGCGAGGTAGAAATACCACCTTCCATGTTTTCAGGCAATAATCCGGCGAGTATATGGAACAGCCGCAATGTATATTCAACCCGTAGGGTGGTTGTCCAGTCGGGCGCATGTACCTGGTCCTTCACAACAGCATGGTGAAACTCGCCGTAAGGGAAACCGTTCATGGTAAAAACGTAAGCATCATTTTCAGCGAGCCATTGTTTAAATGTTGCCAGGTTACCTGCTTTTTGCAATTCAACACTCGCCACGTTTGATAAACGCAGGCCAATACCCATTGGTTTATCGGGCGATACCTGTTTTTTTATATCCGGGAAATTTATTTTTAGCGCGTTAAAATGCGCGGGCCAGGTTTCACCTGCATGAATATTTGTACAATAGGTTAAATGCCCCGGCGTTAACTGCATATAGGTAGATTTTGATTTATGCCGTATCCAACACTGAATACTCATTCCTCAACGCTTCGCCGGCCCTTTTAAGTATAGCTATATCAATTTCATGTACTTCCACACCTTCGCCAATACGGTTAAGCAGCATGATGGTTAATTGTCCGCCTAAATGCTCCCTGAACTCCTGCAAACCCACCAGGATGGGGCTATCGTCCGAATTTACTTCTAATAAAGGGTGAGTAATTTCAAACCCCATTTTTTTGATCAAATGAATGATGCGGTGTGTATCATCGTCAGGCAAACGGCCCGAAAGATTGGAGTAAACGGTATCCAAAGCAATGCCCATGGCTACAGCTTCGCCGTGAAAAACCCCGAAGTTGGTTAGCTGCTCCAGCTTATGCGCGCTCCAGTGCCCGAAATCAAGCGGGCGCGATGAGCCTTTCTCGAACGGGTCTCGGCTCGCTATATGATTAAGGTGCAATTCGGCGCAACGTTTTATCAGGTATTTCATGGTGCCAATATCGCGGGCCATTAACGCGGCAGCATTATTTTCCAGCCATTCAAAAAATATAGGGTCCCTTATCAGGGCTACTTTTATCGCTTCTGATATGCCAGAGCGGTAATCGCGGTCGGTTAGGGTGAGCAGGAACTGGTCGTCGTTAAAAACAGCAACAGGCGGGGCAAATGTGCCCAGGAAATTCTTTTTACCAAAATAGTTAATGCTGTTTTTAACCCCAACGCCCGAGTCATTTTGCGATAATACGGTTGTTGGTATGCGGATGTGCTTTACCCCCCTATGCGCCACAGCGGCGGCGTAACCCACCATATCCAGAACAGAGCCGCCGCCAATAGCCGCAACGTAGGAATGGCGGTCGATACCCTGCTTATTTATTGTATTTAGCAGCTTGTTAAAATAAACCTCGTTATTTTTTACTGTTTCGCCGCCGGGTACTACAATCATCTCTGAAACCAACTGCACGGTTTTATGAATGGCGAAATATTGCTTTATTTTATCGGTTAACGCGGGGGTGGCGTTAAGTACATCCTGGTCTATTACAAATAATATTTTTTTAACTGATCCGGATATATCGTCGGCTGTTAAAAAATCATCCAAAGCGATATTGGCCGGGTCAAAAAGGCTGGAGGTAAAATAGACCTTGTATTCAAACCGCACACTAAACGACTGCTGTAAATATTCCATATAAAAAGCGAATATCTAAAAGATAACGTGAAAATTGGTTATCTATCATAAATTTGACGAAAAAATGTAGAGACGCAATGTTTTGCGTCTTTGGAGATACACATCCTTCAGAGACGCAAAACATTGCGTCTCTACAACAATCACGTTACCGCAAAAACCCTAGCAAACCTTAAGGATACCGGCAGTAAACAGGCAATAAATACCGATGCCCAAAGTGCGTCAAATGCCGCCGCCCAGGCCGCATCCATTAAAATGAGGGAGATAACGCCTGCCTTAACCGCCGCGCCTATGTTTTTGCCGATGGGGTCTTTTATAGCTTTGAACAGGGGTTGGTATATCATCCACGCAAACAACAGCAGGAAACCCAATGAGATCAGCATTGCCTCATGCCCATGCTGGCCCGATATTAAATGTATGGCGAATATTACCACCAGGTATAAAAAACCACCGATGTATAAGTTTCTTTTATTCCCCCCATGTACTTCGCCCCTGCTTATCATCGTGATAGAGAATATATAAATAACGGGTACAATAGCGAGGTAGTACCATTTATCGAGCGAAGCTATTACGATACTTATGCCTAACAGCAGGTTCAATCCCCGGCAAATGCCCATATTCAACGGACCAAAAAAAGCGTTGGGCTTGCTTACTTTATTATACAACAAAGAAAAAAATGCAATAGCAACCGCAATGGCGCCTGAATGATTACTGTACGAAAATGCAAAACCTATACCCCATAGCAATAAAAATATACCAAAAAGTGTAGCCTCTTTTATGCTGATGGCCCCGCTGGGGATGGCGCGTTCGGGGCGTTCAACTTTATCCAGTTCGGCGTCAAAAATATCGTTAAAAACTATACCGCCGCCGTATAAACCAACGGTCGACAGGCAAAGCAACGCAATAGGGTATAAACTACCCGTTGTTATATGCAGGTTTAAAAAATAGCCCGAAATGGCAACCCCCGCCAACACATCGGCAACCGAGGTTACGATATTGGCCGGGCGCATCAGCCTTAAATAATGGGTTATTTTTTTGGCCATTGGTTAACTGATAATGATAGACGATTTATCAACGCGCGGCTGCTGCCCGCCACGTAAAATGGTATTGCCTTCAAATTTCTGGCTTTGATCTATCGTATTGATGGTCGTTGCAAAATCAGCCTCATCTATCTGCCCGCTTTGCCCAAAGGCGGTAATGGCATTGCCATAGGTTACCAGTTCAATATCAGCTTTGCTTATGCCGCGAATTTTCATGAGGGCGGCAGTTTTTGGTACCGCTAACGGATCACTTATACCCCAATCGGCGGCTGAGTTCACCATGATTCGCTCAGGCCCATATTGTTTCACTATTTCTACCATACGCTCATTACCCATTTTGGTGAACGGATAAATAGTGAATGCCGCCCAGAACCCACGGTCCAAAACCTCCTTAACCGTTTCCTCGGTGTTGTGGTCTACAATAACTTTATAGGGGTCCAGGCCGTGTTCTATGGCAATATCCATGCTGCGCTT
>CAISKH010000060.1 GCA_903885865.1 uncultured Mucilaginibacter sp. | reverse complement strand
GTATGATCATTGCGATCTTAGTAGACAAGCGCCCCAAAATCTCGCCTTGTGCGTCAACAACAACCCATTGTTTGTTAACGGTTTTTTTGTTGGCCGAGACAGTTTTGTAACTTAACGTATTCACTTGCTTTAAATTAAATTATAAATATATAGTATAACCCCGCTTTTTCGGGACTGCAAAGATACGGTTATTTACAACATTGTCAAATGCTTTTTGAGGTTATTTTGTTGAAAGGTAAAATGTTTGAGGCTTGAGATTTTGGCTAACTTCAAAATAGTAGTATTATTTGCTACATTTACTACTTATGAAAGCTTTTTGGCTCATTTTACTTTCCATTTTTATACCAGCCATAATGTTGGCCCAGGTTTTTCCGAAGGTTACTTATAATTATAGAAACTGTTCGCTTATTATAAGGGCGGGTGAATGGATCAAAAATGGAAATAGGGTGATATTACCGATTACAGCCATATTATCGAACAATGCTGATGATACCTTAAAATATGCTTCGGAACTTTGCTTTAAAGGCGAATTTGGGTATTTAACTGACACCACAAAGTTTTCAATTGCTGGTCGACCCGAAGATTGCTTGAAAAATTGGCCAATTACAGAAGTAATTCCACCGCACTCCAATATTACTGAGAATTTGCTGCTGATAAAAAAATATCCTGGCACTCAACCTGTTCAATTGCAATTAATGGCAGGACTGGCATTCGTAAATCTTGATACAACTAT
Organism: uncultured Mucilaginibacter sp.; assembly: GCA_903885865.1. Taxonomy (GTDB): domain Bacteria; phylum Bacteroidota; class Bacteroidia; order Sphingobacteriales; family Sphingobacteriaceae; genus Mucilaginibacter. The sequence goes on along the minus strand of CAISKH010000060.1, from coordinate 844 downwards.
GATTTTTTTTGCTACCAATATTGCCAAAAACAATATGAATGCATTTAATCGCTATAAAAATCACAATACACACATAATAAGGTCAAATATTTTGAAAGTTCGATAAATTGCAAGACTCCCATCCTGACGTGAATGATAGGCAATGCAGCGCAAAGGGTGAGTTTTTTAAAACTCTAATATAATACAATCAATATCAACAAGCCTGGCAAATCCTTTATCGGTAGTAATTAATGGCAATTGCAGTAATTGCGCCGAGGCGGCAATAATAGCATCGGGAATTTTGATATTATTATTTCGCCTTAAATTGATAACCAATTCGGTAATTGGTTGTGAATGATTTATTTTATAACAGGCATTTAGCATTTCCCTGGTAAGCAGCTCTTCATTTTCTGTTATCCCTTTTTTACTAAGCAACTCCATTTCGGTAATGTAGGAAAATGCCCAGCCATCATTTAAGAAAGGAAGTATTATTGGGTTTTCATCAAGCAAATAAATAAAACAATTGGTATCTACAAGATACTTAATCCCATTCATTTCTTATAGCTTTTTGGTAAGCTAAGCCATCACCAAAAGCGCCTTTTAACTTGCCGTAAAAGCTGCTTAGATCTTTCTTTGCAGATTTCGGCAGCTTTTTTAGCGCTTTATTTATTTCTTCGGCTTTTGTATCCTTTTTTATAGTGATAACCATATAACAAAAATAATAAAAAATATTTGTATTAAATCTAAATGTGTTTATTTGATACAACCAATTATTACACCGCATGAAAAAGTTGTGTTTATTAGTTGTATTAGGGTTTATTATATCCGCCGGTTTAAAAGCGCAAAATACAGCGTTATGGGATAT
>CAISKH010000059.1 GCA_903885865.1 uncultured Mucilaginibacter sp. | reverse complement strand
TGCATGGGTGTCGCTTATCTCCTATGCGGTTATGATGATACTATCTTATATATGGGGGCAGAAAAATCATCCCATACCGTATCATCTTAAAAAAAACATGGCTTATATTGTAGCTTCAATGCTGTTCGTTTACCTGTCGTTCTATATATTTAACCGTAATATATTTATAGGTAATGCGTTATTAATACTATTTGCATCAACAGCATTATTTTTTGAGTGGAAAAATTTAAAAGCTATATTTATTAAATAGAATAAAAAGAAACAAGGATCAGCATAAAAATGGGCCAGTGGTTAAATCATAAAAAATTCAAATTTACGGGCAGGAAAGTAGTAACCCTCCTGGCTATAGGTTGTTGGGGCCTCACTTTTATGGCGTATGCCCAAAACTCAAAAGGGGGCAAAGCAAAATTTGCCGCAGTTGATAGCGGCGCTGTTGAGCGGCTTTTCTTTTCGGCACTGAGCGAGAAAACAATACAAGAAAATGCCAAGGCTGCCGACCTGTTTAACCAGGTATTGGAGATGGACCCGGCAAACGATGCCTCTCTTTATGAGTTGGCTAATATTAAAAAACTACAAAACAATTATGCCGAAGCTCAGCCTCTGCTTGAAAAGGCGGTAACCATTAAACCGGATAATGAATGGTACTGGGTAGCATTGGCCGAAATTTATGAAAAAAGCAACGACCTCGCAAAGCTTGAAAATGTATTTAGCCAGTTAATAAAGATCAATCCCGACAGGGTTGATTACTATTACGATCAAGGCAAGGCCCTCGCGATGCAAAAAAAATATGACGAAGCGCTGAAAGTATTTGACCAGATAGAGCTGTTAACCGGCAAAACTGATGACCTGATGATAAGCCGCCAAAAAATTTACCTCAGTCAGGGTAAAGTTGACAAGGCAGCCGCCGGTTTGGAAGATATGATAGCGGCTAACCCCAACCAGGTAAAATATTACCTGCTGCTCTCAGAAATTTATACCTCAAATAACGCTAACGACAAAGCACTTAAAGTATTAGAAAAAGCAAAAAGTATTGATGCTAATAATGCGCTGGTGCATCTAGCGCTTGCTGATGCTTACCGCGAGAAAAAAAATATCGACGCCAGCTTTAAAGAGTTGCAACTGGCATTTGCTATACCTGACCTGAATATTGACCAGGAAATAAGGATAGTAACGGGCTACTTTCCAAAATTTCCTGATCCTAATGCAAAAGCCAGCGCCCTTGAATTAAGCCGGCTTATAATGAATACGCATCCTAATGACGCTAAAGCATACGCGCTGTATGGCGATATGCTGTTTCAAAATGAAAAATTTGAGGAAGCCAAAACCAACTATCAAAAATCTGTTCAACTTGATGGCCAGATATACGAAGTGCGCGATCAACTGGTAAGAATTGAGCTGAACAGTGGCGATATTGATGGAGTGATAAGGGACGGTGAAAGCACCTTGTCCTTCTTCCCTAACCAGGGATGGATGAATTATTTTGTAGGCATTGCATGGTTACAGAAAAAGGATTACAAAAAAGCGCTGGGATACATAAAAAACACAACCGCGCTCGAGTTTCAGGATAAGGAACTGCTTTCTTTAGGCTACTCGGCCCTGGGCGATTGTTACCACGAAATGCAGAATATAAAAGGTTCGGACGAGGCATACGATAAATCATTGAGCTATAACGCCGATAATAAATATACACTAAATAATTATGCTTATTATTTATCACTAAGGGGCGAACAATTAGATAAAGCCGCGCAAATGGCCAAACACGCTAATGAGCTGGAAACCGGCAATGCTTCGTTTGAAGATACCTACGCCTGGATATTGTTCAAACAAAAGAACTATAAAGATGCCAAAGTATGGATAGAGAAGGCACTAGCGCATAATAAAAACAAAAGCGCCATAGAAACAGAACATTATGGCGATATATTGTTTTATTTAGGTGATACCGGTGCTGCGGTACAAAACTGGCAAAAAGCGAAAGACTACGGGGCTCATTCGGCTGTTTTAGATAAAAAAATAAGTGAAAAAAAATATAGTGAATAAATTATTGCTCCTAAGTTGCCTGCTGGCAATGGTTAGTTGTAAAGCGCGTAAACAACTCATGTTTAGCCCGGTAGCTACTGCTACGGCAGCGCCAGTCGTACACAAACGTGCCGAAAACCCTATTGTGGGTAAACTGGCAGCTATAAAGGGCGGCCAGGTTGTGTTTAACACCTTTTCGGGCAGGGCAAGTACCAACCTCAATATTAATGGCGATAGTAATGATGTTACTCTAAACATCCGCATTAACCAGGATAGGGAAATATGGATATCCATCACCAAAAAAATATTGGTGGATATTGAAGTTGCCCGCGCCATAATTACGCCAGATAGCATAAAAATTATGAATAAGCTGCAATCTGTTTATATAAAAAAGCCGTTCAGTTATATTTATACCTACACTAGCAAACAGGTAAATTATAAAACGCTCGAATCACTGCTGGTAGGTAATGCCATGCCCGAGTTATTAATAAATGAAAATGCCAGTTTGCAGGCCGTTAACAATAATATTACCTTATCCGGCGATTTACAGGACCTGATCTATATGTTAATGGTTGGCCCTGATATGAAAGTTGCGCAGCTGCATTTAACCAGTCAAAATGATGGACAGTCGTTACAGGTAACCAACAGTAATTTTATACAAGCCAATAACCGCACGGTGCCTTCGCAAATTGATATCGCATCGGTTGTAAAAGACAAAAAAATGCAGGTTAATTTACATTATACCAGGGTAGATTTTGACCAGCAATTAGAATATCCATTCAATATTCCTGAAAGATATGCTCCGGCAGAATAAAATTAATATTTTTGACCGGATGAAATTTTTAAAAACACTATTGTTTTTTGTTTTTGTTTTTGCAGCGCTCAATGTACACGCGCAAAGCAGCGACGATTTAAAAAAGCAACGCGATAAAATAAACAGTGAACTTGATCAGCTTAACCGCGATTTGCAGGAGACACAGAACAATAAAAAATCTACTTTAAAACAATTAAATAATTTAAAAGCCCAGATCAGCCTTCGTGAGCAAAAAATAGGCATAATAAATAATGAAGTACGAAACCTTGATAACCAGATATCTGAAAGCACCAATACCGTACATAGCTTACAAAGCGAGTTAGACCAGCTAAAAAAGGAATATGCGGCAATGGTACTTTTTGCTTACCGTAACCAAAGCGCCTATAACAAACTGATGTTTATTTTTGCTTCAAAGGACTTTAACCAGGCTTATAAGCGTTTAAAATATTTACAGCAATTTGCCACTTACCGCGAACGGCAGGCCGCTTCCATTCAGGGTAAGCAAAATGACCTGCATATTAAAATTGTTGAACTCGACAAAACAAAGGAGCAAAAACACACGCTGTTAGTAGACCAGGAAAAAGAAAAGAAAACACTTGGCAAGCAAAAGAATGACCAGTTAGAAGAAGTAAATAACCTTTCAAAACAAGAGCGGCAGTTATTGGCGCAATACCAGGCCAAGCAAAGACAGCGGGATAAGATAAACAGGGATATTGTACGTAAAATAATTGAAGAAGACCGACGCAGGCAGGAAGAAGCAGACAGGTTAGCGGCAGCAAAAGGAAAAGCAAGCGGGAGTAAAGACGCGCCAGTTGTAACTAAAGCGCCTGTACGTAAAACAAACAGTGAAATTTTAAATTCAACCCCTGAAGCTGCTAAATTGTCGAGCGATTTTTTGGGTAACAAAGGCAGGCTGCCATGGCCGGTTACAGAGGGCCGTATTACACTTGGGTTTGGCCCATACCGTACTGAAGGCATAAACGATGAAAGTATGGGAGTTGAAATAAAAACAAATCCGGACCAACCAATAAGGGCAGTTTTTGAGGGTATTGTAAAAAGGGTTGAAAATGTTTTAGGCACATGGACTGTTATTATTACCCATGGCGAGTATCTTACCATGTACGGCAACCTTCAATCGCACAATGTAAAAGTCGGCCAAAAAGTAAGCACTAAGCAAAACATAGGTACTGTTGCAACTGACAGGGCCACAGGCGAAACG
>CAISKH010000058.1 GCA_903885865.1 uncultured Mucilaginibacter sp. | reverse complement strand
GTAATCGCTGGCTCCGGCGTCTATACATTTTTGCCGGTCGTCTTTCATTGCTTTAGCAGTTAATGCAATAATGGGCAACTTTTTAAACCGCAATTGACTTCGTATTTTTTGCATAGCCTCATAGCCATCCATTTCGGGCATCATTATATCCATCAGTACCAAATCAATGTTGGGTTGTTTACTTAAAATATCCAGTGCAATAACTCCATTTTCAGCTTTGCTTATTTCCAGGCCATGCTCCTTCAGCACTTTCGACAGTGCAAATACATTGCGCATATCATCATCAACCACCAAAATATTTTTACCGGCAAAAATTCCTTCCTTATCGTATAAACCGGTTATAATTTTTTGCTTTGCCTCGGGCAGATTACTAATGGTTCTGTGTAGAAACAAAGCGGTTTCATCTAAAAGCCTTTCTTCTGATTTTACGCCTTTAATTATGATGGTTTCGGCATATTTCTGCAATTCGTCGTTTTCTTCCCTGGTTAGCTCCTTCCCGGTGTAAATAATAATGGGAGGCATATGCCCGTCCTTAATTTTTTCTAACTCAAGAATAAGTTCAAAGCCACTAATATCGGGCAAGCCAAGGTCCAGAACGATGCAGTCCATGTGGTTTTCCTTCAGCAAATTTATTGCTTCCTTTCCACTGCTTGCGTCAAAACACTTAACATCTCCATTGCCAATTAATTTCCTTATTGCTTTTCGTGAATTCTCATCATCCTCAATAATCAGCAGGTTTTTCATTTTTCGGTTAATGAAATTTTCTATCCGGTTAAATGCTTCCTCCAGTTGATTTTTATTCACGGGCTTGGTAAGATATTCAACAGCCCCTTCTTTTATAGACTCCAGCGTTTGCTCATTAACCGACATAATATGAACCGGTATATGCCTTACCGCAGGGTCAGCCTTTAATTCGGCCAGCACCTGGTGGCCGTTAATACCGGGTAAATCAATATCAAGAATTACGGCGTTTGGTTTATAGCGCATAACCAACTGTAATCCATCTTCGCCGGTGGCTGCGGCAAGGCATTTAAACCCTTTGCTGTGTGCTTGTTTAAAAAGTATGCCGGCAAATTTCAAATCATCTTCAATAATCAAAACCACTTTGTCATCAGCCGTTAAAGTCTCCCGGTCATCAGTTATGGTTGGGTAATTATAAAAATCGCTGCTTTTAACAGATGCGGCTGCTCGCTTTATGGGTTCTGCGTGGGACGATGCTTTTTCATGATGTGCTGCATTTTCAAGTTCAACCGGAATTACAATGGTAAATGTAGCGCCTTCATTTGGCTTACTCGATAACAGGATTTCGCCACCTAATAGTTTTACCAGCTCGCGCGAAATAGATAAGCCCAAACCGGTGCCTCCGTACTTACGCGATGTGCTTCCATCACCCTGGTGAAAAGCTTCAAAAATGGCCATTTGCTTTTCGGGCGCCACTCCTATGCCTGTATCTTTAACTGAAATAGCTATTTTGTTTTCATCATGTTTTTGAATGACTACTGTTACACTACCCTGATCAGTAAACTTAATGGCGTTCGACATCAGGTTTTTGATAACCTGGTCAAGCCGCTGAGAATCTGTACGAATAGCCTCCGGTGCTCCGCTTTCCAGGTTCACAAAAAGTTTCAATCCTTTATTATCCGTTTGATGCTTGAAATTGCGGCTTAAATCGCTGGCAAAATCTTTTAGTGCAAGCCGCTCAACATTAACTACCATTTTACCGGCTTCAATTTTCGATAGGTCGAGCACCTCATTAATCAGCCCCAGTAAATCCTGCCCGCTTCTATTGATAATTTCCGCACTCTCCACCTGGTCTTCCGATAGATTTTTCTTTTTATTATCGGCTAGATCCTTTGATAGAATTAGTAAGCTGTTTAATGGCGTTCGCAATTCGTGTGACATGTTCG
>CAISKH010000057.1 GCA_903885865.1 uncultured Mucilaginibacter sp. | reverse complement strand
GAGCAAATAAAATGCAGGTGTTAAAAATAAAATAAATAACAAAGACCGTTTTTCTCATGCTTATATAACCCTAAAGCTATTATTATGTTTAGTCATTTTAACTACCATCCCGGTGTAAAGCCTAAACCAAATACTGGTTTATTAACATCGTTACGATTAAATGGTAAAGCCAGGTAAGGTTCTAATACAAAATAGCCAAAAATATTTACCCGTAATGATACGCCGCTGCTCAATGCCGGAACCCGCTCATTGGTATTGTAAATAGTGTTGCCAGCAGCATCTGTGCCTATCTTGTCGGGCGTCATCTGGAACTTTACCTGGTTACCGGCATTCCATGCTAAACCGGCATCAAAAAAGAAATTAAGCTCTGAGAAAAAAAACTTTGATTTAACCTGCGAAAGCCTTTCAGGACCTGTAAATGGTAAACGGACCTCAAAGTTAGCTACAGCAGTACGCGTACCTGATAGCTGATCAATAGTAAACCCGTTGCTTGGTTTGCCATTGCCACTATAAAATGTTTGCGCTTCGTACCCTCGTATTAAAAAAGGATACCCGACATATAAGGGATATAACCCATTTGAATTGCCGAAACGGCCATAACCATACAACCTGGCTGCAAAAGTTACCGGGTCCATACGCAAATATTTGCGCAGATCTATGGTTGGCGCAAAAAACTTGTAGGTACCAAAATCATACTCAGCTTCCAGCCGGTAGCGAAACCCGTTAAGTGGAGAAGCTACACCAAAAAATGAATTATCACCAACCAAGGCCGTATTTACCTGGAAAACAGTAAACGGGTTTAAAAGCGCCCCGCCATTTAATGGGTCGGCATTATAAGCTGAATTTGATATATGATTTTTTTGATAATCAATCACATTGCCCGTTGTATCGTAAAAGGTGCTGTAACGGTCAACCCTGTAATAGTACTGTGAAGCGCCGCCGCCAAATTCAACCCGGCTTGTTTTTGAAATAGGATAGGAGGTAAACAAAGATATTTGATCCTGGAAAATACGAATAATGTCATACCGTTCCTCGGTGGCAGGTACGTTTTTCCCGTTTACAGGATAGGTTGTATTTACCACATTATAATTAGCAAACTGGTAGGGGATATGTGATATGCCACCGCCAATGTTCCAGCGGCCCTCCTGGTTAATATATACAGCCTGGGCGCCAAAATCATATATTTCTCCATTTATGGCAGCGCCCACGTAAATTTGATTTCGGCCCAAAATATCGCTAAAAATACCCTGAACACCACTTGACAACCCGGTACCGAACGAACTTACCGACGCCCCAACGCCGTTGCTGGCCAAATAATCCAGCTTAAATTTTGGTTTATATGGTTGATCTTTTATAGAATCAACAGCTATTTTTTGATAAGCCAGGTAATTGTTAAGGTTCGAGTTGATCAGATCAACACCGACGGCACGCGCCGGCGGAAGCATTGCGGCATCGAAATTAACAGCATTGCCATCAACGGGTTTGGCTGTAAAGTCCGATACTTTTGCATTGTAGATGGAATATTTTTGAGCCCTGTAATAGGAATAAACAATATCGTTATTTGCTGATATACTTAATGCCGGCGAGAACTCCGTTATACCGCAAATACCGGTAAACAGATCGGTCATTTGTTCTACCTTACCGGTGCTTATAGTATAGCGGTACATATTGCGGAAACCATCGCGGTTTGATAAAAAGTATATCTGCGTATCGTCCGACGAATATTGCGGGTTTAAATTATTTGCGCCGTTAAACAATTTAATATCGGTGACCTTTCCCGTAGCAAGGTCATATTCCGCCAAATTAAAGGTTATATCCTGTGAAAGAGATTGATCATAAGTAGTTCGGTCGCTGGCGAAAACAATTTTTTTGCCGTCCCTTGAAAAACTCGGCTGATTATCTGAATACTTATCATTGGTTAATTGCGTAACCTTTTTTGATTTAAAATTATACAGGTACAGATCACTCTGCCCTTCAGCCAATCCCTGGAAAACCATCTCATCTCCCTTTGGCGACCACGACAAGTTACTAAACTGCTCGGCTTTGCCCATTGAAATATCTTCCAATACGCGCCCGCTTGGTACCTCAACAACCAGCATACGGTTTCTTCCCTTGTTAAATACGCTAAAGGCAAACTTTTTACCATCAGGCGACCACGTACCAGCCGATTCTATAAAATTGAACTCATCAATGTGCGTATTTGATACCTTGCTGGTGAGTTTTTTTATGACCACCCCGGTTTTTGCATCAGCCAGGAAAAGATCAATAGTGAACAGATTTTTTTCCGATAAAAATGCAAGGTACTTGCCATCGGGGCTTATAGCAGGCGCAATATTCATCTTTCCCGAATTCTTATCGCTTATAATTAGCTGGCCTGCAGGTTTTTGTACGGTATCTTTTAAATATGGTTTATAGGTAGTTTCTATAGCGTTTTTCCAAAGCTTGGATAGTGTTTTATCATCATATCCAAAGGTTCGCCTGATGCCATAATTAAGACCGAAACGCGCAGTATTTTTAAAAAAGGGCGTAATTATAGTATCCCCATACGTCGACCCAATAAAACTCCAGAACGCTTCCCCATACCGGTAAGGAAAATACTTAGTGCTTTCGGTAAGGTCCCTCACCGTTGGTATGTCGTGGTTTAAATAGGCGTCCCGTATCCACATTGCCGTGTACGAATCTCTTTTACCCAGGGAAAGATACTCGGCCATACCCTCTATCATCCAGAGGGGTAAATTATTTATGTTTTCGTAATTAACATCTTCCTTACCCAACAGCAAATGATACTGAAAAGCATGCACCAGCTCGTGGCCGATAACGTGCCTCGTCATTTCGTTATTTTCCATAACAGGCATAACCACCCTGTTTTTTAAACCTTCGGTAACACCGCCTGTGCCCACGTCTATCTCACCATCAATAGCCGTAGTTTGTTGAAAATCGGGGTGATTAGCATATAAAATAATAGGATTAGGCGTCCTGAACGTATCCCTGAAAACCTGCTGATGCAGCGTGTACCATAATTCACTTTCCTGCGCAAAACGTTTGATCATACTATCATTTTTTAAATAATAGTATATCTCGAAATGGGGGGTACGGTAAACCTGGAACTTTAAATTTTTATAACGGACCTTATTTTGCCCAAAGTACTGGGCCCTCGCTGCAGGGCTTAAAAATACGAGGCCAATAAAACAAATTAAGATCAAAAAATACTTTTTCGTTTTATTTATAGAGGGGTAGCTTTTATTCATAGATTAAAATATATTACCGCTAATTTAAATAAATGCATCAGTATAAAAAGTTTAATATTTTGCTATTGATCAGCGCCAGGCTTTTTTAATTCCAGAAGCGGTGCTCCGCGGGAAGTATCTGCAGGCACAGCCAGGCTGTCTGTCGCCGTAGAATCAACTTTGAGCCTTGGCGAAGGGCAATCATAGTTTTTCGTTATGGTTGTCCACGGTTTTGGGAACAGCCCATAGGTATAGCCCGATTGCGGATCGGCATAAACCCTTTGCATAAAGCTGCCAAAAATAGGCAGGGCGGTATGCGATCCCTCGCCGCTTTCGGATGTTGTAAAATGCACGCTGCGGTCATCGGCGCCCACCCATATACCGGTTACAAGGTCCTTGGTAATACCCATGTACCACCCGTCAACATAATCAGATGATGTACCCGTTTTACCGCCTATCTGGTTATCTTTTTTCCAAAGGCCGGGATATTCCCATAAAGCCAGCGATGTACCCCCCGGTTCTTCCATTCCGCCCCTGAACATATATAGCATCAGCCACGCTACCTCCTCGCTTATTACACTTTCTGTTTTTAAGACGAATTCCTGCAAAGTATGGCCGTCCCGGTCGGTTATTTTTGTTACCAGCAACGGGTCAACTCTATCGCCTTTGTTCAAAAAGGTGCTGTATGCGCGTACCATTTCGTATACCGACACATCATTTGAACCTAATGAAACCGACGGTACTGATTTTAACGGACTTTCAATACCGCATTTATGCGCGTAATCAACAATTTTATCCCAGCCAACCTTCTCGGTTACCTGCGCGGTGATAGAATTTACCGATTTCCCCATGGCCCACCGTAACGACATTTTCTGGTAGGTGAACTTAAAATCGGCATTGTTTGGCGCCCAAACCTGGTCTTTACGGCCGCCATCATTGTATCTGATAGATACCGGCTTGTCAATAAAAGTATCGCAGGGAGAATACCCGTTATCCAGCGCCGTTAAGTAAGCAAAGGGTTTAAAAGTTGAACCGGCCTGACGTTTGGATTGGTTTACGTGATCGAAATTAAAATATTTATGATCAATCCCGCCTACCCAAACCTTTATTTTCCCGGTGGAAGGCTCAAGGGTCATCATGCCGGTATTTAAAATGCGGGTATAATATTTTATGGAGTCGGCGCTCGAAAATGTAGTATCCTTATCGCCGTTCCAGGTAAATACCTGCATCCGTTTAGGTTTTTCAAAATATTGATTTATTTGGTTAATATCGCCATGATATTTGGCTACCAGCAACTTATAAATGGGTAAATGCTGTTCAGCTTTGGGTAAAAAATCCTTTATCTCCTTACCCTTAGAGTCGCGCCAGGGGTTTGTTTTACCCCAAATACCGTCAAAGCGTTTTTGAAGCATCTTCATTTTTTCGGCTACAGCCTCTTCGGCATATTGCTGCAGGTGCGAATCAATGGTAGTATATATTTTCAAACCGTCTTCATACAGGTTATAGTCATTTTCGAGGCACCATTTTTTCAGCCAGCGCTCAACAGCCTCGCGGATATACGAGTCGCCATGCGAATCATCCTCCACATAACTTAAATTAAGGCCGATGGGCATTTTAGTATAGGTATTATAATCGGCAGCGCTTAAATAGTTGTATTTTTCCATCTGGCTCAATACCGTATTTCTGCGGTCTAAAGACTTATCCGGATTATTAATAGGATTATAAGTTGAAGTAGCCTTCAGCATACCTATCAAGGTAGCTGCTTCGGCAGGATTAACCGCATCGGGCGTTTTATTAAAAAACTTTAAAGTAGCGGTTTTTATGCCAAACGAATTATTACCAAACGGCACCGTATTTAAGTAGAGGGTAAGTATTTCCTGCTTGCTGTAAACATGCTCCAGTTTATAAGCCGTCATCCATTCTTTGCATTTAAAAACCAGTGTACGGACTACCGGGACATGCCTTAATAAGCCCTGCGACGTTCGCTTACGGGTTTCATACAGGTTTTTGGCCAGTTGCTGGGTAATGGTACTGCCGCCCCGTTTATCGCCTTTCGCGGTTGAAAGTATACTTGTAAAGAAAGAGAAAAAATCAACCGCGCCATGTTTATAAAAACGCACGTCCTCGGTAGCAACCAACGCGTTTACCAGGCTGGGGGAGATCTCTTTATAAGATACCGGGGAGCGGTTCTCCCGATAATATTCGCCAATTAATTTCCCATCGGCAGTATATACTTGCGAACCGACCGATAAATTGGGATTTTTTATATCCTGCATATCGGGCGTATAGCCAAACAGCCATAGAAAATTTAATTCAATACAGCAAAAAAAGAGTATTACGGCGTAAATAAATATGAGAAGGTACCGGAGGTATTTGTTTGTTATACGTCTGAACATGCGGCAAAGATGTAAAATTATGGCTCAAAATCATAGCCGGTTAGCAATTATGTAACAACGCAATTTTAGCGGTTAAATTTTAGAGGAACAACTATATGGGTAAGAAGTTTTTTGGGGAGAGTTATCTATCCGTTGTCTGTGTCTGCACAGGCTATCCGTTGTCTGTGTCTGCACAGACAACTATGTACTATGCTGTTTGTGCGTACACAAACAGCGGAGATAATGCTGCAAACTGTTTTATTTAACTTTAAATACTTTACTTAACTTTGTATATGCAAACTGCTGTTCAAAATAAAAATATGTTGTTGTCGGCGTTGGTTGATAATAAACAGAAAATAAGATCATTTGGCGTTACAAAGCTGAGTGTTTTTGGTTCGTTTATTACCGGCAAGGTAAAGACGGATAGTGATGTTGACTTTTTAGTTGAGTTTGAGCCACAGCAAAAGAATTACGACAATTTTATAGAATTGTCTTTTTACCTGGAAGATTTGCTGGGCCGGAAAGTTGAACTGGTTACTGCCCAGGGTTTAAGTAAACACATTGGCCCTAACATTCTAAAACAGGCAGAATATGTTGCCATCTGAGTTAGAATTACTAAAACATATATTAGATGAAATATCTTTTGTGTTGAAGGCTACCGCCGGAAAAGATAAAGAAACAGTAATTGACGACCCTGTATTGTCAAGGGCAGTGATAAGAAGTCTGGAAATAATAGGCGAAGCTTGCACAAAGCTGGATCCGGATTTTAAAGCTGTTCATCCCCAAATTGAATGACGAAAAATGAGCGGTACCCGTAACCGTCTTATACACGATTATTTTGGTGTAGATTATGATATTGTATGGGATATTATTATTACCAAACTGCCAACCTTAAATGATGGCATTGCAGAAATTGTTGACGAATACCCGCAATAGTTAGTCGTGAAAACTTTGGTTAGTGCGCGATTATAATTACGAACGTTAGAAATATTTGAACCTTTTTACTTCAGAG
>CAISKH010000056.1 GCA_903885865.1 uncultured Mucilaginibacter sp. | reverse complement strand
TTTGCATATCCAAATTTGAGCGGTTCTACCTTAAGTCAACCACTTCAACACCGGGATGTTCCTTTGCATCAAACGTAAAGGTATTATCCGTAACCGGGGCATTCGTAATGAAGCTGCGAAGCGTATAGTTGTACGTATTACCGTTTTTATCAAATATAAGGGCGCTGTATATTTGTTTTTTCAACTTATCTATGTGCAGCCTTATTTTGAAGAACTGGTTTTTATCATCTTCGGGCGACAGGTCAACAACCTGGTAAACCTTACCGCTTATTTTTTGCGTGCCTGCGTACAAATATTTATACCCATGCTCATACATAGTGAATAGTTGCGCAGGGTTAAATTCCCCGCTGCTATGCCCGGCATTGCTTAGTTCAACTTCCTTATCTTTTTTATTGTAGGTCCACTGGCTTTTTCCATCGTTAATTATCTCCTGCTCAACTTCCGGTTTTTTGGCGTCGGCACTATATAAAGTTACTTTGAATTTATTGGTTTTCGACTGGCTGAGCAACGTGCCGTTCCGGCCCTCTTTTACCCCTTGCTGCGGATCATCCAGTGTAAAAGTGAAATCGCTTTTTATAACATTGAACGATTTGTATTTCTGGCTCACCTGGTCTAAAATAATTTTAGCCTGTGCATCTTTTTGGGCAAATGCGGCAGCGGTTGTGAGGGTTAAAATGGTGTATATAATTAGTTTTTTCATAAAATAGTAGCCCCCTCTAAATCTGCCCCGGTAGGGGAGACTTTAAATTTTCTTTTAGAAAGCCCTCCCTACTGGGGAGGGTTGGGAGGGCTTTCTTAGTTTTCTTTCTCTAACGTTTCAAAATATTGCATTAACGAATATTCATCGGGGTATAGTACTTCGCGGGCCTTGCTGCCTTCAAAGGGGCCAACTATGCCGGCGGCTTCTAACTGGTCGATTATGCGTCCTGCGCGGTTATAGCCCAATTTTAGCTTGCGCTGTATTAGCGATGTTGACCCTTGCTGGTGCATTACAATAAGGCGCGCGGCCTCTTCAAACATCGGGTCGCGGTTATCAGGGTCAAATTCTTTCGAGCCGCTGCTTTCGCCTTCGCCCGCATATTCGGGCAGGAGCATAGCTGTAGGATAGCCGCGTTGGTTGCCGATAAAGTCGGATATGCGTTCCACCTCATGCGTATCAACAAAAGCGCATTGCAGGCGTATCAGGTCGCTGCCGGTTGAAAGCAACATATCGCCGCGGCCAATTAACTGGTCGGCACCGCCGGTATCGAGGATGGTGCGCGAATCAATTTTTGACAGCACCCTGAATGCCAGCCTCGACGGGAAGTTGGCTTTAATAGTGCCCGTAATAATATTAACTGATGGCCGCTGTGTAGCAATAACCAGGTGAATGCCCACCGCGCGGGCCAGTTGGGCGATGCGTGCAATAGGCTGCTCTATCTCTTTGCCGGCGGTCATCATCAGGTCGGCAAACTCATCAATTACCAGTACAATAAACGGCAGGTAACGGTGCTTTTCGGGATCGCTTATTTTTCGGTTGGCGAATTTTTGGTTATACTCTTTCAGGTTGCGCACACCCGCGTCTTTCAGCAGATCGTAACGCTGGTCCATCTCTATACAGAGCGAGTTAAGGGTGTTCACCACCTTTTTTGTATCCGTAATAATGGCATCGGCTTCATCAGGCAATTTTGCCAGGAAATGCCGCTCAATTTTACGGAACAGGGTAAGCTCCACTTTTTTAGGGTCAACCAATACAAATTTCAGTTCTGCTGGATGTTTTTTGTACAGCAGCGAGATCAAGATTGCATTAATACCTACTGATTTACCTTGCCCGGTTGCGCCCGCTACTAATAAGTGGGGCATTTTGGCGAGGTCGGCAATAAACACTTCGTTTGATATGGTTTTCCCCAGAGCGATAGGAAGATCCATCGTGGTTGTTTGAAACTTCTCTGTAGCGAGTACCGAACGCATAGAAACCATCTCGGGGTTTTGATTGGGCACTTCGATACCGATAGTACCCTTACCCGGCATAGGCGCGATAATACGTATGCCCAGTGCAGCCAGGCTAAGTGCTATATCGTCTTCCAGATTCTTGATCTTCGATATACGCACACCCGGTGCGGGGATAATCTCATACAAGGTTACCGTTGGCCCAATGGTAGCCTTTATTTTATCGATCTCGATATTATAATGGTTCAGGGTTTCAACAATTTTATTCTTGTTAGCTTCCAATTCTTCCGAATTAACCAATATTTTGTTTGAACCATAATTTTCAAGCAGGTCAAGCGGGGGGTATTTATACGATGCCAGGTCGAGTTTATGATCGTATGTTCCAAATTCATCTACCAGCGATTTCGTCTTTTCATCATCTGCTTTTTCAATATCCAAAGCAGGACCGGGGCGGTCGGTTTCTAATGTTAGCGGAATATCCATTTCCGGGTCGGCGCCCTCATCATCGGGGGTTAACACCACAGTCTCATGCGATTCCTGTTCTGCGCCCGGTTTCATCGTATTATTTCTTTTTGGCCATTCAACCGGGTGCGATATTTCTTCATCAACCAGTTCAACAGCTTCGGGCATTAACTCATCGGGAGAGCCTGCCATAGCGGTTTTAGCTTTTCGCTGTGGAATTTTAAAATCAATATTATAAGCGATGATCAGCACCGTAAGCGCTGCGAATATGAGCAGGCCGCCTGTGCCCGGTTCACCTATCTGCGCATTAAGTAAACGGCTGCTCCAATAGCCAAACCCGCCTTCCAGGAAATGCGGGTAATCAATTATAAAGGCGTGTACAAAACCAATAGCTACCGAAATAAATATAAGGCCGAAAAATGAATACCCCAAAGTTTTGCCTACCGAATACAGCTTTACTTTAAACAGCAGGCGGTAACCTATCACAAAAAAAATAAAAACAAAAATAAAGGAGGCAACGCCAAACCACTCAAATATGAACTGGTTGGCTAATAAGGCGCCAAATTTACCCAGCCAGTTTTCAACTACGGGGTTTTTAATGCCGTTGGCAATAAGTTCCTGCTGGGTTTTAAACAGGTTGGCCCAACCACCGTTTGCTGCCGAAACATAGCTTTGGTCCTGTTGCCAGGTAAACAGGTATGACAGGAAGGCGATTAGGAAAAATACAGACATCACCAGGAAAAACAGGCCGGTTATTTTTATAAACCTTCCATCCTGAAAATTGAAAACGGGCATGCTTTCGCCTTTTGGCTTTACGGGGCGCTCCCTTGAACCTTTTTCGGAAGATTGGCGAGGCAAATTTTCCTCTTTAAAACTATTTGATCTAAACTGATTTCCTTTTACCGGCATCCCTTATGTAGCAGTAGTATTATGCAAATATAAAGTTAATAGATTAAACAACTATGCGGCGTTATTTTTAATTTTTTTGTAATATTGAAGATGAGCACAGAACAACTGGAGCAGTATATTACAAACAACGACCTTGCCGGCCTCGCCACGCTGTTAACACAGGAACCGGCGCTGGCCACCGCCATTACCAGCCATAAAGTTTCGCCATTAATGTTATCCTGTTATTATAAAAAGCCCGAAATTACCGCATTACTTTTAGAATATGTAAATGATATCAGTCTTTTTGAAGCAGCCGCTGCGGGTAAGTTTGATGTAGTTGCACACCAGGTGTTCACACATCCAGAAGCCGTGAATTCATACGCTGCCGATGGCTTTACAGCCTTGGGCCTGGCTTGCTATTTTGGCCAGTTTGAAATTGCGCGATACCTGGTGCTTAAAGGCGCCGATGTTAATTTACCGTCAGACAATGGGTTCAATGTTTATCCCCTTCATTCGGCAGCGGCAGGCAGTTATAACCCTATTGCCCGTATGCTTATTGAGAATGGGGCCCTGGTAAATGTAAAACAACAAGCCGGCTCTACACCTTTGCATACGGCGGCTCAAACCGGTAACCTTGAACTGCTTATTCTGTTGCTTGAAAATGGAGCCGACGTAAATAGCCGTATGGAAGGCGGCAAACTGCCTGCCGACCTGGCCCGCGAAAAAGGCTTTGATACTATAGCCGAAATATTGGTTTAAAACGGCAATTCCCCTCACAAGACATGCCTGGTGAAGCAGTTTTTAGTATGTTTTCGTATAATTTTTTAAACAATTTTGTATAATTTTTTAAACAATTACCCTAAAACACATCAAATACCGCCCCTGTTTTTTCAATAATGCCGCCCCTTTTTTCATTGGTATATTTTTTGAATTGTTTGAAAAGTGAGGTTAAACTCACTAATCAACCTGAAGGAAATTTCCTTTAATAATGTAAACAAAATCAATATATCATGAAAAATTTAGTTAGAACTATGTTATTTGCCGCTACATTATTTGTTTATAAAACAAGTATTGCACAAATTAATATTGGTACAACCACGGCAACTAAAGTAGCTACACAGGCGGCTACACAAAAGGCAGTTAATCAAACAGCGAATATTACCGGCCATGTTGCGGCGCAAACTCAAAACACTATACAAAGCAACGCCCGAAATAATGCTATTAATGCCGGTGTTAATTCAGGGACCACTGCAACCGGGGCCGCAGCTACAAATAACGCGGCCGCTAATGTAAATTCAGGTGTTCAAGGTTCTTTGAGCAGTAAAAACGCAAGCGAAAGCGGATCAGCTGATGTTTCAGCAAGCGGAAGCGGTGCAGCTAACACCGGAAAAACCAACGCTTCATTAAGCGGGAACAGTTCATCAGATTTGAGGGGCTCGGCTACTGCGGATAAGAGTAGCGCATCATTAAGTGGCAACGGCTCATCAGACTTAAGCGCTGCTGCAAAAGCGGGCAAAATGAAGGTTTCTTCAACCGACAATGGATCGGCTGCTGCTTCATCAAGTTTGAGCGGTGCAGCAAAGGCAGGCAAAATTAAGGCTCATTCAGCCGGAAATGGTTCAGTTAGCTCTTCATCAAGCATAAATGGCAGCACAGCAGCAAGTAAAAACGGTAAAAAGATTAATGCAACCGGAAGCGGGTCAGCAAGTTCTTCAACCAGCATCAAAAGCAAAAAAGGTTCAGTTAGTGGAAGTTCAACTACATCAGGCAGCGCCGGTGTTGGTGCAGTAAAACAGTAAATAATTACTCCAACAATTACTTCTATCTCAAAAAGGCCTGCATGGCCTTTTTGAGTATAAGGCTTATTCGTTATTCCCATGAAAAAAATTCAACTCCTTGCCGTGCTGTTAGGTATAAGCTTTTATGCCTGCGGACAACAAATGGTTACTGACACTGCCATTCAAAAAACCGGGAAAGCCATTTTTATTAACGCTGGTCTGCAGTATATATCTAACTTAACCTATGCCGGCGTTAAGGATATTTCAAGTGTACCGGTGTTATTGCCTACGGTTACCCTGATCTCAAAAACAGGGTTGTTTCTAAGCACTTCAGGATATTTTGATGTAGGAAGCAATGGTTCGCAGACTGAGGGGTTGAGCATTACGCCGGGGTTTGTTTTCGCGTTTGATACTAAAAAACAGGCAGGGGGAGCTGTTTCGGTTACTAAGTATTTTATAACCAATAGCAGCCCGATTATCCTGTCGTCATTCAACGCCAGTTTTGACGGACAGCTTTATTATAATTTTGGTAATGTATTTAAACTAACGCTTGCCGCAAGTTACCGCCTGGATAAAGGGAACGCGAACGATATTATTAATAATGCCGAGTTTACGAAGGATATTGAACTCGTAAAAGCAACCGGTACAAATAAAAACGGGTTTAAAATAACGCCAACTTTAACTTTATACAGCGGTACACAATCATTCACGCAAACTTATTATACTAATTCGGAAGTTCAGCAGGAGGTAGACCAGGTTAACCCTGCACCCGGTTCTTCTCCTACGGTATTAGGTTTTTTGTTCCCGCCGGGCACATCTAACCAAACTATTACAAAAAGTATTGTTACCCAAACTGTTACAGAAGAAAAACAACGGGAAGTTAAACAATATAAGGTGCTCGCGTTAAGCGTTTCTATGCCCTTAACTTATTCGGTTAACAAAGTACAGTTTGTTGCCACGCCTTATTTTATAAGGCCATTTAACCAGGTTAATTATGTGGATAATACGGCCATGAATGGCATTTATTTTTTATTTACTGTTGGAGCTAACGTTACGTTTTAAGCAAGAAAGCATTTAAACCATACCCGGCTCATCCTTTACAAATTTTAAGACAAAAACCTCAAATCGGCAGTTTTGAGGTTTTTTTTGTTTTTATATATTTACTAACTTAAACTATCAATTTTCAAATCGAATGGGAAATCCCGAAAAATATCCTGAGTTGTTTTTTCAAACTGTTAAGCGGACAATTATTACAACAACAGTAATTGCGATAGTCCTAACCTGGTCTGGCGTATTTCCCACAGGTGGAAAAAGTAAACCGGAGTTATTCGGCATGATCTGGCTGATAGCGTTTTGCATAGTTTTTGGCGGACACTGGTTAGAGTTAGTGTTTATTAATTACCTGAAATTTGGGTTGCCCGGGAATATTTTATTATTATATTTTGTAAGAATTGCATATTGGTTTTTATGTTCGGTCCCATTATTTATTGCAGCAAATGCAGTTGCCAATTTATTTTCACACACTACACAACACCTTGGCCGATGGTGGGCATTCGGCCTTATTTATATTGGCATTCAATTGTTAATGCATGCAATTATGCATATAAGATTGAGGAAGAGTTTTTATAACGGAGTTTATTGAACTCCATTTTCGATGTCTGTCCCGGGATTATTTATTATTAGCATAAAGATTAATTAACCCAAGCCCTTAAATATTTAAGCGGTTTATTTCTTTTTATCCAATTGTTCCAGCATGGTAATTATCTTATCCAGTTTATCCACTTCAATAGCGTTAAGGCGGGCCATTAACTCTTCTATTTCTTTTTTGGCCTCTACATTAGTTTTATAATCGCTGTTTGCCTGTATGCGGTCGCGTTCGTTCTGGCGGTTCTGCGCCATCATAATAATGGGCGCGGCATAAGCGGCCTGGGTTGAGAAAACCAGGTTAAGCAAAATATAGGGGTAGGGGTCCCAATGACCGATATAGGCTATCACATTAAGCCCCATCCATAAAACTACCAGAATTGTTTGAATAATAATGAAACGCCATGACCCCATTCCTTTGGCTACACTATCGGCCAGCCGCTGGCCAAATGCCAAAGATTCTTTGTGGATATCGTGCCATGTTTTTTTAGTTTCCATATATAATTTGTTTTAAAGTTTTGGCTAAATATAAATAATTACAAGCATAGCTTTATTTATTAAAACTCACCCAGTCAAACTGCATGGGGTTAACCTCGTCTGTGCCGTTGCGGTACACTAAATATAAGTCATGCTTCCCTTTAACCGGAATTATGGCGTTGGTAACATCCGTTAACTTATTGCCTTTAATGGGGAACGAGCCGATTTGCTGCCCGGTTAAGTTATCTAAATGTATCTCAAATGCCCCCGCTACGGCTTTAGCCCTGAAGGTTACCCGGTTTATTTTGGCCAGGTCGATGTTTTTAATAACCACATAGCTGTTGGTTAAGCCAACAGTTGCATGATTTTTAACCGGCTGATTATAATAATCATCAAAATCTTCGGCGTTAATTTTGGGAGAGCGCAAAATTTCGGTTACAGTAGTGGTAAGCGGTTTAATGGTATTGCGGCCCCTGTCGGTATAGCTTGCTGTTAAGGTATAGAAGCCAATTTTCGGCTTCGCCGGATTTTCATTTAAAACCATAGTGCCCGCTACCGGTATAGCTTTAGCCGGATCGGTTTTTAAACCTAACGATAAAATATACTGAACAATTTGGGTGGTCTGCTCAATAGTTAGCTGCGGGTGGGGGGCCATCGCCCTGTCTTTGAACCAAACGCCGCCGCCGCCGGTTATAATTTTATTGGCCAATGTTTTTACAGTTTGCGTGTTGGTTAATGATTCGGGTAAATAACGGCGGCCTACTTC
>CAISKH010000055.1 GCA_903885865.1 uncultured Mucilaginibacter sp. | reverse complement strand
TAAAAAATAATGCAGTATTGTTTTTTATTGCATGTACTGTTTGCATACTTGAGATTGTGCCGGCCGCTGCGCAGAACTCAGGTTTCGATTCAAAAAAAAATTCCTACGCCAATGTGGCGATCAGACCTATTAATACCTTTGCTGGGTTGCGGGTGTATGCACCGTTGCCACAAAACGGTCAGGCTTCCGACGACATCGAAATTCTCAGGGATATCGAGGTCGGCAAGGTCGGTACCCGGATACTACACGCCGATATCGCCCGTCCAAAGACACTGCCTGCTGGCCTTATGCCCGCCGTAATGTGGATTCACGGTGGTGCGTGGTCCTCCGGATCGCATCATGAAATGCAGCAAACTGTACAACTTGCCAATCATGGATACTTAGTCCTCAGCATCGAGTACCGGCTTATTGATGAGGCGATTTGGCCTGCCCAGATCGAAGACTGCAAACTTGGTATTCGGTGGCTTCGGGAGAACGCGGCGAAATATAACATCGATCCCGACCGTATCGGCTGTTGGGGCACCAGCGCTGGTGGTCATCTGGCGGCCCTTATAGGCGTTACCGGCGATAGGCCTGACCTGGAAGGCAATGGTGGCTCCAAGGGTTTCAGCAGTCGTGTGAAAGCAGTGGTCGATTTCTGTGGCCCTACAGTATTTGATGGCCGCCCGGAAGTGTATACAAATTTTACCGACAAGATGGCTGGCGGCACTTATGAACAGAAGCCCGCCGTTTTCAAGCAGATGAGTCCGCTGGAAAGCGTCAACCCGAATGCATGTCCCTTCTTGATTGTGAATGGAGAAAAGGATACGACTGTACCTACATTCCATGCCCAACTCATGACCGAGGCGTTGAAAAAAGCCAATGTGCCGGTGGAGCTGATCATCGTGAAGAATGCCGGTCATGGCTACACATTCGTAGCCCCTCGCGACAGCCCTCCTGCTGAACCGTCGCCGGGTGAAGTTGACGCAATCGTTCTGAAGTTCCTTGATGCCAACTTGAAGAAGTAAAGGCCGGAGGCTTCATGTTAGATATAGTAGACAATTTAAGAGATACAATTAAAAAAAGAAAATTCAAATGAAAAATTCGTTAAAAAGATATTGGACAAAGCCGGCTCCCTGGGGATTTTTGATTGCATTTACCCTTTTGTCTGCCATTGCTCCTAAGAAAACAGGAGTAGTTTCAGCCGAGCAGAAAGCACCTGTTGTTCTTAATCCGGGCGATCTGAATTTTCTAAAAGCGCCACTGGCCGAGTATTCGAATACCCTTAAGGAGAGTAATCCACGCGGCTTTTGGGTTCAGGGGTGGAACTCGCCGGATCAGTTTTTTCGATGGAACGTTACAGCCCCGGAAGCAGGCAATTACGTTTTTGATGTGTTGATCAGCGGAGAGCCGGGCACTACTATTGAGATCATCAGTTCACTAAACAGCATTACATTGACATTGCCACCGGGCAATGACCTTGGGGGAAACAATTGGAACAGGCTTCGTGTACCGGGCACTCTTTCATTGCCTGAGGGTACGAGTACTATTACGGTGCGCAGCCCGGCACCCAAAGGCGTTTCCACTGCCAAACTGAATGGCATGGCACTCTTGAGTTTGGAGTTTGCTACTGAGGCGGTCCGCAAAACCCTGGACAAGCGCGTGCAAAAGTTTCGTTCGAGTACGAAGTGGTTCTCTGATGCAAAGTATGGTGTATTTTTGCAATGGGGTCAGTGGGGCTATCCGCAGACCGGTGAAAAGAAAAAATGGCCGCAGATGGTTGACGATTTTGATGTAGAAAAGTTTGCCAACACCATGCAGGATATTGGGGCCGGCTATGTGATCTGGTCACCTATGTGGCGCACCTACTATTTCCCGGCACCGATCAAAGCTATAGAAGACCTGGTGCCCGGACGAACATCAAAACGTGATTTGATTGGGGACTTAATAAGCGCGCTTGGGAAGCGTGGCATTAAACTGATCCTCTATTACCAATGCGGGCGTGGTGATAAGGAATGGCGGGCGGCAAATTGGAGTAAAAACGAAGACCCTAATAACTGGGGCGTCGACCCCGATTTTCGCAAGCATTGGGGCGACATCATTACGGAGGTTGGATTGCGTTACGGCAAAGGACTGGCAGGTTGGCTGGACGACGAGGGCGAGTATCCAAAACCTTTCGAAATGATTGCGCGGCAGATGAAAGCCGGCAATCCTAACCGCATTATATCTATTAATGATTGGGTGCGGCCCAGACTTACAGATTTCCAGGATTATCAATTTGGGGAAGGGTTCACCGGGCTTAATAATGGCGCGGGAGTTCGTTATCCAAACGGCCCGGCGCGCGGCGGCAATGGCATATACGAAAACGGCCCTCACAAAGGGCTTCAGGCCCACGGATGTTTTGTTCTCGATGGCCCGGATTGGGGCATATACCGTCCCAATCAAACCATCAACCCGCCACAATTCAGCAATGAGCAACTCACGTCAATGATTGAGGAAGCTGTAAACAGGAAGATCCCGTTAAGCTTTTGCCTGCTTATGTATGAGGACGGAACGTTATCTGAGAAGTCCCTTGAAGCAATGCGGCTGGTGAGGAAAGTTGCGCGGGGCAAGTGAAAGGCGCAACACAGTATTCTATAATTTTAAAAGAATAATACTATTTATGAAAAGATCAGTTGGGAAATTCGTTTTGCTTTTTGTTGTCCTCTTCGTTTGCAGCAACGACAATACGAGTTTAGCTCAAACTGGTCTTACCAGGCAACGAATAGGTTTGTCTTATGAATATCCAAAGGCCTACAAAGATTGGGCAAATGGTTTTTTAGCCGGGAACGGAAAAATGGGGATCATCGTTTTTGGCAATCCGCTTGATGAAACTGTGATTTTCAATGATCGTAAATTTTATATGGCCGCCGTTGATACTTTGCGCGACCGCTCTTTTAACCAGGTAAGCGAAGCCAATTTAAAACTGATCCGCGATTATTGCACGAACGAAAACTGGAAAGCGGCCAATGACCTGGCTAACAAAGTACACGGTTGGAAAAACGGTGGAGAAGGCAGTAAACACCCCGGCTTCGAGATGAAGATCAACATACCTGAAAGCGGGAATATCGGTAATTATTCAAGGGTTTGTAATTACCGCACAGGTGAGATCATTGTAAAATGGACCGACAATCGCGGAAAATGGGAGCGCCGCTCGTTTGTTTCGCGAAAAGATAATGTGGTGGTGCAATATCTTAAAGCTCCGTCCGGAGCAAAACTTAACTGTACTATTCAACTGACAACCGATGAAGGTATGCATTTCCCAGCGGACATGAAATTCACCAATGCGTCAAACAGCGATTTTTTAAACTTGCGAGTGAATTACCCTACAAATACAAATCATGCCGGTTATGAGGGTGTTACGCGTGTTGTTGTTGATGGAGGTAAAAAAAATATCATTGGGAATATTTTGACTGTTACCAATGCTAACGCGGTTACGTTGCTTACAAAAACCGATAAATATTATAGCAATTGTGAAAAACAATGGAACAAAAAGAATATTCAAAATCAGCTCAAATCACTACCCATCAATTATAATATCTTGCTAAAAGGCCAGAAGGCAACGCACCAGGCTATTTTTGACCGGGTAAAGCTTGATCTGAATGCGGGCGCTGCTGATCGGGCCCTTTCAAATGAAGAACTGTTGAGCAGACAGAAATCGTCGGACATAGCGATAACAGCATTGTGGGAAAGGGTATTTGATGCCGGACGCTATCATTATCTTTCGTCCAGCAGTGAAGTGACTCCTCCCGATTTGCTCGGAATATGGACCGGCGATTGCAAAGCCGGCTGGAGTGGCTATTATTTTCTTGATGCTAATCTCAATTTGCAGATCGCGGGTGGAAATATTGGCGATATGCCCGAAGC
>CAISKH010000054.1 GCA_903885865.1 uncultured Mucilaginibacter sp. | reverse complement strand
TATAATAGATAAACAAAGTATTAGAAACAAAATATGACTGATAGCTTTCATGATTAAAACTTTTGGGTTATCTCCTCCCAGGTTGGGCATTTTACATTACCGCTTTCAAAGTCTCTATCTATCTACAGTTTCTTATATTTCCTCTTTGGGTTTCTACTTGTATGAAATATTGAAGTAATGTAGATGAGTTTTTTAGACGGATAAATTTTATATAGAATCAAAAAGGGAAAATCTAAAACTTTACATTCCCTGAAATTTGATTTTTTATTAGGATAGGCCAATGGTTGTTCACGAATAGATTGAATTTGTTTTAATACCAAATTTCCGAAACGGTCACCTAAACCTATCGATTGATCTTCATACCAATCCCATGCATCAAAATATTCTTTGTCAGCTTTTGGGTCAAACTCAATAGTAAAACTCATTAACTTTTAGCTTTGAGTCGATTTTGAGCTTTTTGTTGAATTTCTTCCCACGCTATACCTTTTACCTTGCCACTTTCAAAATCTTTAGTACGTTGATTTAATTCATTAAGGAATTCTTTGTCTTCCCATTGATCGTATTTTTCCGCAATCTGGTCCTCAAAAATTGAATACACTGCCTTGACCTGATTATCATCGGCAATATTAATATACTCATGTAATTTTTCTCTTATTGCTGCAGTGGTCATAAATAATTACCTCCTAAACAAATTTAACTTTATAATTTCACTTAAGCAACCTGCTGCATCAATTCAACACCGCTTGCGCATTAGTCAAACTCAAAATATCAGCCATCAAATCATCACTGGGGTTTACTTTAAAGGTTTTTGATGGCAGTTCCACCAGCATGGCCTCGTCCCTGTCTTTTATCATGAAGCGAAGAGTACAGTTTTTTACCGGGTAACGTTCATTATTAATATTCACCACTTCCTGTATATCATTTAATAGCTGGGGGTTTATGGTGTTCAGGTCGAGCGATACGGTTAATGATTTGGTTAACTTATCGCGCATTTCTGTAAGCATGGATATAGCAGTTACGCGCATATCCCAATTATCTTTTTGTTTGAATTTCTCTTCTATATTGCCTTTAATGTGTAAAAAATAGCCATCAACCAACATGCTTCTGAACTTCACATAATCATCGCCAAACAGTGCGAACTCATACGACTCATTATAATCCTCCAATACAAATGTACCGAACGGCTTGCCCTGTTTAGTGGTTTTATGCTGAACGTTGCCAACCAACCCACCAACGCGTATTTCTCCTCTTTTTCGCAGTTCGTTAAAAGCCGTCATAATTTCTTCGCCACCCTCACCCGAACGCGCCTTTTGCATATTCTTGAGTTCGCTGATGGTGCTATTGCAAAACCTGTCCATCTCCAGTTTATAATTATCAAGCGGGTGGCCGGTTAGGTAAATGCCGATAACTTCTTTTTCGTATTTCAGTTTTTCTATCAATGGCCATTCCTCCGCCTCGGGCATAGATGGCTCGGGTATATAGGATGCTACCGAACCACCAAATAAGGATGATTGCGAACTGTTTTGCGTGTTCTGGTAATCATTGGCATATTTTATTAAGCGTTCCACGCCGGTTAAAATACCATTCTCGGTTTTGGCAAAGAATTGGGCGCGGTTTAAACCAAACTCGTCAAAAGCGCCGCCATATACCAGGTTTTCATACGATTTCCGGTTTACACTGCGCGTGTTTGAGCGTTGCGCGAAATCATATACCGATTTATAGGGGCCGCGTTCGTTACGTTCTTCTATGATGCTTTCAACCGCTTTATCGCCAACGCCTTTAACCCCTGTCAACCCAAAACGTATCTGGCCTTTTTTATTCACGGCGAAAGCCATATCCGATTCATTAATATCCGGGCCCAAAACCTGCACGCCCATCCGGCGGCATTCTTCCATAAAGAAGGTGATCTTCTCCATGCTGTTCTGGTTATTTAAAACCGCCGCCATATATTCCGACGGGTAATGCGCCTTTAAATAAGCCGTTTGATACGCTACAAAAGCGTAACAAGTAGAATGCGATTTATTGAACGCGTACTGCGCAAACGCTTTCCAGTCGTTCCATATTTTGGTTAGCTTGTCTTTGGGATGGCCCTTTGCGGTTGCGCCTTCCATAAACTGGGCCTCCATTTTGTTCAGAACCTCTATCTGCTTTTTACCCATCGCCTTACGCAATACGTCGGCATCGCCCTTGCTAAAGCCCGCCAGTTTTTGCGACAACAGCATCACCTGTTCCTGGTAAACGGTAATACCATAGGTTTCGCCCAGGTATTCTTCCATATCAGGCACGTCAAAGGTTATGGGTTCCTGCCCGTTTTTACGCTTAATGAAATTTGGGATATATTCTATGGGACCAGGACGATATAAGGCGTTCATGGCTATCAGATCCTCGAACTTATCGGGTTTCAGGTCGCGCAGGTACATTTGCATACCGTCGCTTTCAAACTGGAACGTGCCATTAGTATCGCCTCGCTGGTAAAGCTCAAAAGTTTGCACATCATCAAGCGGAATGGTATCAATATCTATTTCTTCCCCATGATTTTGTTTAATGAGCCTCAGAGCGTCTTTTAAAATGGTTAGTGTTTTAAGCCCCAAAAAGTCCATTTTTATAACGCCTGCATCCTCAATTACGCGCCCGTCATATTGGGTAACCAGCAGGTCAGAATCTTTAGCTGTAGCTACCGGAACAATATCTGTCAGGTCATAAGGCGCTATTATTATACCCGCCGCATGCACACCTGTATTACGTACCGATCCCTCCAGCTTTGCCGCTTCACGCAAAACAGTTCCGCGCAGGTCGGTAGCTTTATAAATAGCCTGCAGTTCTGGCACCTGGTCAATAGCACCCTGGAGTGTAATGCCCAAGGTTTCAGGGACCAGTTTTTTCAACGCGTTCACTTCCGTAAGCGACATATCCAATACCCTGCCCACATCCTGTATGCTGGTACGCGCGGCCATAGAGCCGTAAGTTATAATTTGCGCTACCTGGTTCTTGCCATATTTCTCCACCACATAGTCTATCACTTTCTGGCGGCCGGCGTCGTCAAAATCTGTATCAATATCAGGCATTGATTTACGGTCAGGGTTTAAAAATCTCTCGAAAAGCAGGTTATATTTTAGCGGATCGATATTAGTGATACCAATACAATAAGCCACCACCGACCCTGCTGCCGAACCCCGGCCCGGCCCAATAAACACACCCATATCCCGGCCTGCTTTAATGAAATCGGCAACGATCAGGAAGTACCCGGCAAAACCCATGGTACGTACCGTGAACAATTCAAAATTTATGCGTTCCTCTACTTCAGGTGTTATGTCCTTATAGCGCTCTTTGGCACCTATAAAGGTTAAATGTTTTAAATACTCCCATTGGTTAAGCGTATCCGAATCCGGCGTGCTTTCGCTATGTATTTTAAATTCCTGCGGAATAACAAAGTTGGGCAGCAGTATATCACGCTTCAGCTCCAGCTTTTCTATTTTATCAACGATCTCATTGGTATTATCTAATGATTCGGGCAGGTCATGGAACAGCTTGCCCATTTCCTCCTGCGTTTTAAAGTAGAATTGGTCGTTCGGGAAACCGAAGCGGTAACCCTTGCCGCCCTCCTCGTCGGTAGCTATCGGGGTGCTTTGCATATCACCGGTATTTACGCATAGTAAAATATCGTGGGCGTTTGAGTCCTGCTGATCCACATAGTGTGAGTCGTTAGAGCAGATAACTTTTACATTGTATTTTTTTGCGTAGTCAAGCAATACGGCGTTTACTGTATTTTGCTCAGGGATATCATGGCGCTGCAGTTCGATATAATAATCTTCGCCAAACAAATCGAGCCACCACTTAAATTCTTCCTCCGCTTCGGCTTCGCTCTTTTTTAATATGGCCTGCGGCACCGATGCGCCAATACAACAGGTAGTGGCAATTAACCCTTTATGGTATTTTAAAACAAGCTCTTTATCAATACGCGGCCATTTGCTATATAGTCCTTCCATATAACCCAATGAGCACAGCTTTACAAGGTTTTTATAACCTTCGGCATCTTTTGCCAGCAATAACTGGTGACACCTTACGTCTTTCTTCTCTTTGGTAAATTGCTTTTTATGCCTGTCGTCCACCACATAAAACTCACACCCTACTATGGGTTTAATATTATGCTTGCCCGCCTCAGCCACAAATTTGAATACGCCAAACATATTACCATGATCAGTAATGGCCAGGGCCTTCATGCCATCGGCGGCAGCCTTTTTGTATAATTTTGATATATCAGCAGCGCCGTCAAGTAAAGAAAACTGGGTATGTACGTGCAGGTGCGAAAAATCGGGCATGGTAACTCCTGTAAATTTTGGATGAATACAAAGTTAGTGATTAGAGGTTAGAGGTTAGAGATTAGTTATTAACGATTAGTGAATAAAATACTCACACTGCTCTAAAGTAAAAGCCCCTGCAAATATTGCAAGGGCTTTATATATGAAAGGACTACTAACCTCTAATTAACTAATCTCCAATCTCTAAACTCAATACTGCCACAAATTAAGTTCCCAGTCCATCATGGCCTTTTGAATTCTTTCAGATTCGTACAAGCGGTCTATCCCCTGTTCATAGAGTTTTATACTTTCGTCTTTATCGTTCGATACTTTTACTACATAACTGCTGAACTCGCGTTTCAGGAACACATCGTCAAAGCTAAGGTCGGTAGCGTCGTTATTGCGGTTATAAGCTTCCCTGGTAACCAAAACCTGGCGCGCAGCAGGAAAATATATCCAGAACGCCGATTGGTAATCAAAACTTATCGACGACACGCCGGGTACTTTTAGTTTTATCATAGGGGCAATACCAATAATCCGCGGTTCAAAAACAGAGCGTTGTTTATCGAATATCCAATCTTCTTTAATACGGAATTTTATAACGCTATCCGGGTTAAATTCACCGGCCACCATGGTCGAATTTATTTTTTCACCTGTTTTTTTATCAAAATGGTCAACCAACGTACTATCAGCCATTTTGGCCAGGGCCTTGGCCGGGGTTAGCGGGGTACCAAAACTATCGCCGTTAGGGTCATCCTTGGTGGGCAGCGGATCGTAAGCGGTTAACTCACCGGCAGTTACGGCATCCATCAAAGCGTCTATCAGCCTTGCTTTAGGCGATGCCAGGTATTGATTTTTTTTATCGCGCAGGTCTATTTCCCTCCACACCCTTTTTGCAAACACCACATCCGATTCACGCACCGTCGCGTAAGGTGTTACTTTGCCATTTGCAATATTGGTTTTTTTATAGTAACCATCCTGTGGCCTGTCAAAATGTTTAGGCGGCACGTCCGCAACAACAGGCGCTTCGGTAACTTTTTTTACCGTATCTTTTGTTGATGATTGTTGAGCTGGGGCCGTTGCCACTTGCTGCTTTGTTGTAGTTTTTGGGGCAGGTTTTTTCACTGTCTTTCCGGCAGGTTTTTTTGCCGGGGTTTTCTTCTTTGTGGTTTGCGCGAACGAAGCGATACACGCCAAACAAAGTACAACTATTAAAAATCTCTTTTTCATATACTTTTAATTTGCAGATATAACAATCGGATCCAATCCGCGCGGCACGCCATCAGGGCCTACAGCAAAAATATCACTAAACACAACTGTTGAACCCGGCGTTATGGTATTCATCGCCTGATGCATCTGTGCAGTTAATTCATTACCCGTACCTGTAAAAGGAAGGGGATCCTGCCGCGGCTTAACAATTATCAGTTTAAACCTGGTAACTTTAAACTGGGCATCAAATACAAAATCTTCCAGCTTTGCAAACAATACATCCTGCGCTTTAATATTAGCCGTTGCCATATTTCCGCCTGATTTGCCCCCGAACTGAGCTTTTGGGTCTGGTATACGTTTAACACGGAATAAAGTTGACCCTAACACCACAGTTTTTCCTTTTGAAATTTCGCCCGATACATTTACGGTAGCCGTACCCGGCGTTGTTACCGTGGCCGTCCAATGTTCGCCCGAACCGCTTATTGATCCGCCGGTCATACTTACCCTCAGATCTGTTTTTGCAATGCCCGGGGCCGATACCGAAACCGGGTTAGGCAGACCAATATATAACACGTTCATTTTATCAGGCGATACCACAGCCGATGGCTTCGCTACCATATAAGTTTGGGGAGGTGTGGTGTACATGGTATCCCTTCCGTTATTTTGTTTCACTCTAACTGTACCTATCCAGGTATGCAACCCTTCTGTACTCGTACTGCCTGTATATTTACCTCTGCCACCTTCTGTTGCTAATCTCCCTCCTCCAACTTCTATTATCGGTGATGATTTTGAATCAGATGCTGTAAGGAAAACTTCAGCAGTATAAGGCTGGCCGACCAATACATAACTTGTTGGCGCCACAGCTACAGCCGAGAATCTGTCGAGCGTTACAACAGACTGGTCAACTTCTCCTAATATTTTTTTAACAACCTCATTCTCCGAGTTTTTGGTATCGGCTTGTATCTTTACCAGGGCGGTCATCGCCGCGCCCATTGGTATACCTTCGCCAAAATTAGCCTGCTCCCAATCTTTTTTCGGAAAACCGGCTACATGTTTTGGAGCTGCGGTTTGTAATGATAAATTCACACCTGTACGTTCCTTCTCACCTAACAAGGCAAGCAATTTTGTCCGGGTCTCGTCTATTTTTTTATGCAGGTCGTAAGCATATTTCCTTCTGTCAACCATCAAGTCGACTGATTCATCCAGGTTGTCCCTGCCCTTATAATCATTGGTGCTAACATCGAACCCACCGCTTTCGTCTATCATTTGCTTTTTAAGCGACTCTACATAGTTGTTCAACTCATCGGCCAGTTTTTTGGCCTTTAAGGCTTTTTCATAAATAGGTTCGGCCCTTTCATGCTGATCCTTCAATTTTGTTTTTACAAATGCTTCAAATGTATTATCAATGCCCGTTTGAACATTTGTTTTAGATGCCGATAAGCTATCGCTTATATTTTTAAACGCGTCAAGCAAACTATCCGGCACATCAAGGGCTATTAAGCCTAATAATACCAGGTACAGTATACCTATCATTCGTTGTCTTGGGGTTTCCCT
>CAISKH010000053.1 GCA_903885865.1 uncultured Mucilaginibacter sp. | reverse complement strand
CTTATGTTGAAATGACCCTGGCCATGCTGCAGCAGGCCGGCGTAAAACATAGGTGGAACGATAACACCATCAGCATTCCGCGCCAGGAATTTAAACAAACCGTTTTAAGCGTTGAGCCCGATTGGAGCGCCGCCTCATATTGGTACGCTATAGCCGCGCTGGCTGATGAGGCCGACCTGTTTTTGCACGGCCTTACCCAATACAGCCTGCAGGGCGATAGCGTTATTACCGAGATCATGGCAAATTTTGGCATCACCTCACAATTTGGTGATGGTGGTGTACTTTTGCATAAGGAAGCAAAGCCGGTTATCCGTAAAATATTCGACCTTAAGGAATGCCCCGACCTAGCGCAAACTATTATTTTGGTATGTGCCGCGTTAAATCATGACGCTACTTTTACCGGGCTGGAAACTTGGAAAATAAAAGAAACCGACCGCATAAAGGCCTTACAAAATGAATTAGCCAAAATAGGTGTTAAACTAATAGAAGAAGGCGAAATTTATAAACTGGATTGCAGCGGGAAGTTTATACCCAAAAGCTTGTTTATTAATACTTACGAAGACCACCGCATGGCTATGGCCTTCGCGCCGCTGGCTTTGCTGATACCACAGGTTGAAATTGAAGATGCAAAAGTGGTTGAAAAATCGTACCCGGCATTTTGGAGCGATTTGGAAAAATTGGGATTTGTTGTGGAGGTAAAAGGTTAAAGGCAGTTCTTCGCAATTTACGGTTACTCAGTACTCAAGACTTAGAACTTAAGACTAAAAAAATGGCAGGCAATTCATTCGGACAATTATTCAGGATAACCACATTTGGCGAGTCGCATGGCGAAGCTATTGGTGTAATTATTGATGGGTGCCCGTCGCAATTACCGGTGGATATGGAATATATTCAGTCTGAACTGGATAAACGCAAACCGGGACAATCAAAAATTACTACCCAGCGCAAAGAAAGCGATACGGTAAAGATACTTTCGGGTGTATTTGAAGGTAAAACTACCGGAACACCGATTATGATGCTGATACCTAACGAAGATCAGCGAAGTAAAGATTACAGCCATAATACCGATGTTTTCCGCCCATCCCATGCCGATTATACCTACCAGGCCAAATATGGCATCCGCGACCATCGTGGCGGCGGCCGCTCATCGGCACGCGAAACCGCTGCACGGGTGGCAGCGGGGGCAATAGCCAAATTACTGTTAAAAACCCAGGGAATTGAAATAGTGGCCCACGTAAGCAGTGTAGGCAAAATAAACGCCCCTAACGAGGCAATAACCAGCGCGCAAGAGTTTATAGCCCAGCGCGAAAAAAACATCGTACGCTGCGCGGACGCGGCCACAGCCGAAGAAATGATAGCCCATATTGACGCTATCCGCAAGCAGGGCGATACCGTTGGCGGCAAAATAAGCTGCCATATATTAAATTGCCCTGTAGGCCTGGGCGAACCCGTATTTGATAAACTGCATGCCGACCTGGGCAAGGCCATGTTAAGTATTAACGCGGTACATGGTTTTGATTATGGCTCGGGTTTCGCGGGAAGCGAAATGCGCGGGTCTGAGCATAATGACATCTTCGTTAACAACGCTCCTGAACAACCCGCAATTAAAACGCTCACCAACTTTTCGGGCGGTATACAGGGAGGTATCAGTAATGGTATGCCGATAGAGTTCCGTGTGGCGTTTAAACCGGTAGCAACCATTATGCAAAGCCAACCCACGGTTGACAGCGCTGGCAACGCCGCCGAAATCGCAGGCAAGGGCCGTCACGACCCTTGTGTAGTGCCGCGCGCCGTACCTATTGTTGAGGCAATGGCAGCGTTGGTTTTGGCCGATCATTGGTTGAGGAACAGGAATACGATCCTCAAATAAATGAAACGTGTACTGATATTAGACCTGGATAACACCATCTACCCTGTTAGTTCAATAGCCCAATATTTGTTTAATAAATTTTTCTTCCTGCTTAACCAGGAGGCTGGTATAGATTCTTCCGCGTTAATAAGATCGAAAGATGAATTAATCCGTCGTCCGTTTCATGATGTGGCTGACGAGTTTAGTTTTAGCCCTGAACTTAGAAACAAAGGGATCGAAATACTAAATAACCTTACCTGTGATGAGATTTTGGTGCCTTTTAGCGATTATCATCACATCCGTAAATCTGCCTTAGACAAATTTTTAGTAACAACGGGCTTTACTAAATTGCAATATAGCAAGGTAAAGCAATTGGGTATCGAAAATGATTTTAAAGAGATACATATTGTCGATCCGGAAGTAAGTCCGAAAACCAAGCTCGATATTTTTAAAGAATTGATGGATAAATACAATTATCAGGCAACCGAAGTGCTGGTTATTGGCGACGATCCCCAATCAGAGATCAGGGCAGCAATAGCATTGGGTATAGATACTTTTTTATATGATCCAGATAATAAATATCCCGAAGCAAAAACAACCTATCGTGGAGATAGCCTGGAAAAAGTACTAGTAGTAATTAGTTAGTGTTTTAACTACTTTTTGTAGTCTTTTTGAGGCGATGCCTTATCTGCCCGCATTGCACAAATGCCGTTTAAGATGCACTTTGGCACTTTAATAATTAATGGTACAGGTATTGCATAATTACTCCTGTATTTTTAACTTAAACTATGAGAATTAATTCACAGAAAATTACCACCCTATTTGTTCCTCTATTATTTATAGTACTATCATTTATTTTTCAAAGCTGCAAAAAAAGCCGGTCGGATATGGGCAAGGTCCTGTTCCAAAAAACCAAAAATAAAGTTTTTAAAGATGTTACCCCCGAAGGTTTTGCCGAAGTATTTCAAAAAGTGCTTGCGGATGAAAAGTCAAAGCTCACCTATCCGGAGGTTATCAACGCCTATTATGCGCAAAATAATTATGACCCCATGTTTGTGATGGACCATATTTTTAACACGGACCTGAAAACATTAGTGGAATATTACCGGCTGGCTAACGAACACGGGCTCGACCCTAAGTTATTTCATGAAGCGGAAATAACTACGCTGATCAATAAGTTTTATAATAAGAAAGAGATAAAAACATTAGACCAGGCTTACTATGCCATTGCCGAATTAGAACTGCTTACCGCGAATTCGTTGATAACATATTCTAACGCGATGCAGTATGGCCTGGTAAACCCGTCAAAGCTATATAAGCGCTACTTTACAGTAACCCTGCACCCCGACAGTGCATCAATGAGTAAAATATTCGCAGTTACCGACCTTAAAAAATACCTCGACAGCATTCAGCCCAAAGACCCGCAATATTTAGCCCTGCAAAAAGCATTAGCGAGCGGCCAGGCGGCCCCCGGATTATCACCAGAAGAAACAAAACGTATTTTAATAACCGG
>CAISKH010000052.1 GCA_903885865.1 uncultured Mucilaginibacter sp. | reverse complement strand
TTTTACGCCCGGAGACCAGGTAGCCAACTGGGGTTTGTACACGGCCGAGCCCTATGAGCGTTCGCTTGGCATTTCGCGGTATGACAAAATAATTTCAATACCCGACGGAACTGCCAATTTAAGTCTGTATTACCTTAACCAACCAGGATGGACCATGATTTTTGGTTTCCCTCCAGATATTAACGCCTGTATGGATAAGGGAGCGAAATATATCGTTATCAGCGACGAAAGTTACCTTAACAAACCCTGGCTGCTTTCGCATCGCGGTAACCTGCTTGGGCAATACCACGGGATTTATTTTTATACGTTGAAAAAATCGTTTATCCTAAGCCAATAGCTTGGTTATACTGTAATGAAGTATATATGATGTGTTATTGAACTCACTTCATTAGTTTTGGGGGGAAGATATTCTTTTCCACACCCATACTAAGTTTTATGAAAACAAATACACTACCTCTAACAGAAACACATGGCTACATTGTAGAAACACAGAATTGGAAGTTAACCGAACTGGACGTTGCCTGTATGGTTATTCGGGCTATATTTTTTCATAAGGAATACACTCCGGTTGGAGTTAGCTCGAAAACGATACATGGACGATTAAGATTCAAAGAACATATTTCTATAGAGCAAATAAACGCAATTTGCGAAAGGCTAAAGGGAAATACAATTCTTACATATTGTCAGGAAACGAATCAAGGCTCAAATGACGTTATATCGGGTTGGAAGCTGGCCTTTGCTCGTTAGAAGCTCATATTCAAAGAATATGTCGCAATTACAGCTTTTCGGTTCTGCAATTTCAATGGTTACAAAATCAAAGGTTTTGTCTTTGACCGCCCAAAATAGTTCCGGCTCTATCATGCCATCGAATATAGTAGCGGTACGCCCATCTAACAGCGCATCACCAAAATTTCTGAATGCGACTGTTATTTTGCAATTAGAGAAGTTGTGTTCAGATAGTTTAATCCCCACGGCACCTCTAAAAGGAATGCGCTCTGATTTTAGATTGTTATTATTTAATCGTATTTCCATGCTTATATAGGCTGGGTAGTTTTAATCTCAAGGATGGCTGTCCCGCCTCGCTTCAAATATATCTTATTGAGCCGATACATAAATTAGTTTTTCACGTAAAAAATTATTTTATATTTGAAGGACATATTAAAGACATAGCGTTAGCTATATTCTTGGCAGTCGAAAACTCGCAATCTTCAACATTGCCATACAGGGATATAAAGCAACGCCTACGGAAACGTGGGCTTTGGCTTATCTGTATGGCAAGGGCTTTTGCGAGTGCCTCGACACTGCGGGTATAGTTATAAGCCCACGCCGCTTTTAACTAACCACTGATTCGGGCTCAGTCGGTACCAAAACCCCAAATCTTTATGAAGCAATTTTTCTTAGTCGCTGCTATTGCGGCCATGTTCTCTATTCTTTTAGGTATTAGTTCTTGTTCAACCGACAAATGCCAAAACGTTACTTGCCAAAATGGTGGCACCTGCAATAATGGCAATTGCAATTGCCCCCCCGGTTATTCAGGAGCGAACTGTCAAACGGCTGCCAATGACCAATTTATTGGGACGTTTGTGGGTCAGATAAATTGTGGTGGCGGAGCAAGCGCGGCTTCTCAACCTATTACTGCCGGCCTCAATGGAAGCCCGTTTAGTATACTTCTCCTTAGTCCGCCGGATAATTTAAACGCTACCGTCAGCGGCAATTCACTTACAATTCCATATCAAACATTCGCAGACGGGAACACATTTTCCGGCTCTGGGACAATAAATGGAAACTCACTCTCTATTACGCTAATACTCACAAGTTCAGGAACAACAACAACTTGTTATTTTACTGGCACAAACTAAAAGTAGCAAGGTGTTAACATGCCTTGCTTACAAGTAAATCCTAAAAACTAAAATCATGAAAAGTTTATTTTTTGCTGTCATTTTATTGACAGGTATGCTCACTATTTATTCTTGTAAAAAGGCGGGTTGCACCGACCCCAATGCAAAAAACTATAATTCAAAGGATAATACGAATGATGGTTCAT